>NZ_JASPFC010000009.1:0-107129 GCF_031296635.1 Actinomyces acetigenes | reverse complement strand
AGGACACCGACCAGCGACCGCCACGCGACGTGCTGCTGGTTCCTGTTACGCCTGAGTGCCTCCGGCCAGGTAGGCTCCTCCCAGGTATTCAAGGACAGCGGGGGAACTGACGGCAGTCCCGGAGTGAAAGAAGGACCATGGCGTATCAGGACCGTCAGCACGGCTCGGACCACGGCGATGCAGGTCGGCGTCGCCACGGTAGTGAGCGTCACGGCTTCGGGGCGCGTCGCCGTTTCGCAGAAGAGGATGGCCACTCTCACCGCAGGGATCACGGGGGCCGGGACGACTGGCGCGACGAACGGAGTCGCGACGGGGACAGCGGCGACAGGCGCGGTGACCGCAACGGTAGGCGGCCAGGTCGTTTCAACGACCGCTCCGGGCGGAAGGACTCGCGGGACAGACGAGACGACCGGCGTGGTCGTCCGCCGCAGCGTCAGCGCGTTCCCGAGCCCAAGGTTCCGGACGAGGTTCAGCCCGGAGACCTCGAGCGCGGTGCACGGGGCGAGCTGCGCGCCCTGGGCCGCGCCAACGCTGAAAACGTCGCTCGGCACCTGGTGATGGTTCAGCGCCTCCTCAACGAGGATCCTCAGGCCGCCTACGAGCACGCGCGCTACGCCGCCTCTCACGCGGGCCGCGTTGCCGTCGTCCGGGAGACGGCCGGGATCGCCGCATACCTCGCCGGCCACTACAGCGAGGCGCTCCGAGAGATTCGCGCCGCCAGGCGCCTGTCCGGTCTTGACCTCCACCGGGCCATCGAGGTCGACTGCGAGAGGGCACTGGGTCATCTCGACAAGGCCCTCCAAGCCGCTCAAGCGGCCGATCCACGCCAGCTCGACGAGATCGAGCGGGCCGAGCTGGCCATGGTCGTCTCCAGCCTCCGCCACGACATGGGCCAGACGGATCTCGGTCTGATCATCATCGAGGACGCCATCAGGGCACGGCCCTCCGACAGTGAGACCCTCCGACGCCTGCACTCCGTGCGCGCCGACCGGCTCGAGGAGCTCGGCCGGCACCAGGAGGCCGAGGCCATCCGTGACCGTATCGGCCCTGAGCCGGTGGAGGAGGACGAGGTCGAGGTCTTCGACATCGAGGACGACTACGACTCCGAGGCCCAGGAGGAGGACAGTCCGGAGCGCTCCGGCACGCAGAGCGCCACCGATTCTGATGGCGACACGGACGACGAGGCAGTGAGCGAGGCGGCCGAGGCTTCGCGGGCCTCGGATGAAGCCGCCCAGGACAAGGCCTCAGCAGACCTCGATGAGCATGACGAGCCTATGAGCCAGGATGAGGACGCTCAGTGGTCGCAGTCCTTCTCCGAGCGCGTCGAGGCCGAGATGGCCGAGCTGCTCCAGGACGCGCAGGACACGCCTGCGCCTTCCACCAACGCCTCTGAGGAGCCCCGATGACCGTGCCCCAGGCCACTGATACCGCCGTCCCCGCCACCCTGATCGGCAGCGAGCAGCCCCTGTGCGTCGCCTACGACGTCGCCCTGCTGGACCTCGACGGCGTCTGCTTCGCAGGCCAGGCCCGAGTGCCCCACGCCGCCGACAACGTCAACGCCGCCCGCCAGGCCGGAATGCACCTGTCCTTCGTCACCAACAACGCCTCACGGGCCCCTCAGACGGTCGTGGACAAGCTGGCAGACAACGACATCACCGCCGAGGCATCGGAGGTCTTCAGCGCCGCCATGGACGCGGCCGCCATGCTCACCGAGCACGTCGAACCGGGTTCCATGGTGCTCGTCGTCGGCGGCGACGGCGTCCGCCAGGCCCTCCTCGACGAGGGCTTCCAGGTGACCAGCAGCGCGCAGGACGAGCCGGTCGCTGTCGTCCAGGGCTGGGACCCGGCGGTTGACTGGGCGCTGCTGTCCGAAGGCGTCTACGCCATCAATGCCGGGGCCCTCCACGTGGCCACCAACCTCGATGCGACCCTGCCCACTGAGCGGGGTTTCGCCCTGGGCAACGGCAGCCTCGTGGCCGCCATCGTCCATGCCTCGGGCAAGGAGCCCCTGGCCGGGGGCAAGCCCTTCCCCGGGATCTACACGCGCGCCCTCAAGCGGGCCGGTGGGACCAGGCCCCTGGCCGTCGGCGACCGTCTCAACACCGACCACGTCGGGGCCCGGGCCGCCGGGATCCCCGGGCTGCACGTCCTCACCGGTGTCTCCGACGCGCGAGACGTCATCTGTGCGCCGGCCACCGAGCGTCCCAGCTTCCTTCACACCGACCTGCGGGGCCTGACCGAGCCCCACCCCGAGCCCGTGCGAGTTGAGCTCGACGGCCAGGTGTGGTGGCGGGTCGGCAATCGTAGAGCCCGAGTCCTCGGCTCCGGGCTCGAGCTCCAGGACGCCGGCGCCGTGTCCTGCCCGGACGGCAGCGCTGCGCGTATTGACCTGGACTCCTACCGGGCGCTGGCCGTGGCCGCCTGGGACTGGGCTGACGCCCAGGTCCGCCGGGGTGAGGCCGCAGAGCTGGAGGTGCCCGAGATCGAGGTGATCGAGCCCTGAGATACCGGCCGGGGCCGGTGAGGCTCCTACCGGGGGAGAAGAGCAGCGCGCAGCGGCAGCGCGAACGATGTCGAAACGATATCGATGGGAGTCAGGAATGAGCGGCAACGAGTCGAGAACCGACGTCGGGGAGGAGAGCCCGGCGACGGCGGACTCCGCGCACCGACCTGCTCCTCGGCCGCCGGTGCCCTCGCCCCCGCGAGCCGACGTCGCCCTGACGGCGGCGCAAGGGCTTCACGACCACGCCGACGAGCTCGCCCAGATCGCTCAGATGCCCTTGGAGGAGCGCGCAGCCGCCCTGGCCGCCATCCACGAGGACCTCGCCGCCGTCCTGCACAAGGCGGAAGGCTGATATGGCCCGGCTCATCCGCATCGACTCAGAACTCGTGCGCCGGGGGCTGGCCCGCTCCCGCACTCACGCCGCCACCCTCATCACTGACGGTCATGTCACCCTCGACGGCGAGGTCGTCACCAAGCCCGCCCGGCAGGTCAACCCGGCCCAGGCCATCGAGATCCTGGTGCCCTCCGGAGACGACTACGTCTCCCGCGGCGCCCACAAGCTCGCCGGTGCCCTGGACGCGCTGGGGCGACGCGGCCTGGCACCCCGCGTTGAGGGCCGCCGCTGCCTGGACGCCGGCGCCTCGACCGGCGGCTTCACCGACGTCCTCCTGCGCCGCGGTGCTGAGCACGTCGTAGCCGTTGACGTCGGCTACGGCCAGCTGGCCTGGTCGCTTCGCTCCGACCCCCGCGTCACCGCCCTGGACCGCACCAACATCCGTACGCTGGATCCCGAAGCCGTCGCCCCCGCCCCGGAGCTGGTCGTGGGTGACCTGTCCTTCATCTCCCTGACCCTGGTCCTCGAGCCGCTGCTGCGCGCCGCGGCCGACGGCGCCGACCTTCTGCTCATGGTCAAGCCCCAGTTCGAGGTGGGTAAGGACCGGATCGGGCACGGGGGAGTGGTGCGCGACCCGGTACTCCATGTGGAGACCGTCATGACGGTGGCTGAGCGGGCCCACGCCCTGGGCGTGGGAGTCGAGGCCGTGACCGCCTCCCCCCTGCCGGGACCAGCCGGTAACGTTGAGTACTTCCTGAGCATGCACGCCTCCCGCGCCGGGTGCCCCGGGGACCTGAGCGGGGACGAGCTGCGCTCCAGCATCGAGGACGCCGTCGCCGCCGGCCCCGCGGCGCTCGGCCCACGACGACGCAGGACAAGGACCCGCCCATGAGCAAGCTGAGCCCTTCAGACACCAGTGCTGCGGCGCGCCCGGCCGACTTGGCCGACTCTGCCGACTCTGTCGACTCCGCAGGCCTCCGCCACAGCTCGCAGCAGCCGGGAGCGGAGCAGCACGGCCGGAGAATCTCGCGCGTCATGCTGCTGCAGCGCGAGCTCAACGACAAGCCCGTCCCCGTCCCCAGGCCCAGTGCCCCGACGGCCACCGCCGTGGCCCGGGCCTCGGCGGCGCTGCGTGCCCACGGAGTCGAGCCGGTCGGCCCGGACTGCACCGACCACGTCGACCTCGTCCTGGTGCTCGGCGGTGACGGCACGATCCTGCGCGCCTTCGAGATCGCCCGCGAGCGCGACATCCCCCTGGTGGGTATCAACACCGGCCACGTCGGCTTCCTGGCCGAGGCCGACCCCGACGGCATCGAGCAGGTGGTCGCGGATCTGGTCGCCGGCCGCTACACGGTCGAGACCCGCACCACCTTGAACGTGGAGGTCATCTGTCCCGACGGGACGGTCACGCGCGACTGGGCCCTCAACGAGGCGGCCCTGGAGAAGCGAGACCGCGCCCGCATGATCGAGGTCGCCATCGGCGTCGACGGCCAGGCCGTCTCCTCCTTCGGCTGCGACGGCCTCATCATGTCCACCCCCACCGGATCGACCGCCTACGCGTTCTCCTGCGGAGGCCCCGTCATCTGGCCGGAGGTCGAGGCGCTCCTCCTGGTGCCCGTGGCTGCGCACGCCCTGTTCACCCGCCCCCTGGTCCTGGGGCCCAACTCCTGCATGGAGGTCGTCATCCAGCGAGTGGGCTTCGGAGGCGCCGAGATCTGGTGCGACGGAAGACGCAGCCTGGACGTGCCGGTCGGCGCCAGGATCCGCGTCACCCGGGCGGAGCGTCCGGTGCGCTTGGCACGTTTCAACGAGGCCCCCTTCGCCAGTCGCCTGGTGCGCAAGTTCGACCTGCCCGTGGAGGGATGGCGGGCCTCCAGCAGCGCCGATGAGGCCCACTCGCCCGAGGAGGATGCGCTGCGCCAGCCGATTCTCACCACCTCCGGCAAGGGCGCCGAGGGCGAGCGCCGGCGGAGCTCCTCGGGAGGGACGGCGTGATCGAGTCTTTGCACATCGAGGACCTCGGTGTCATCGAGGAGGCCGACCTTCCCCTTAGTCGTGGCCTGACCGCCCTGACCGGTGAGACCGGCGCCGGCAAGACGATGGTGCTCACCTCCCTGGGGCTGCTGCTGGGGCAGAGGGCTGAGACCACTATCGTGCGCACCGGTGCCGAGCGCAGCCTGGTCGAGGGCGCCTTCCTGGTCGACCCGGACTCGCGTGTCGCGGCCCGCGTCATCGAGGCCGGGGGTGATCTCGACGACGACCTCCTCCTGGCCTCTCGCACGGTTCCCGCCTCCGGACGTTCCCGCGCCTACCTGGGAGGGCGCTCCGTGCCGGCTTCGGTCCTCAGCGAGGTGGGGGGCCGGCTGGTCTCCGTCCACGGTCAGGCCGACCAGCTGCGGCTGCGCTCGACCGCGGCCCAACGCGCTGCTCTGGACTCCCTGGGCGGCCAGGACCACGCCGCGCTGTGCCGGCGCTACGCCCGGGCCTACCAGGCGCGCCGACAGGCCGACCAGGAGCTCCAGGAGTGGCAGGCATCGGCTCACGCCCGGGCCGTCGAGGTGGCCCAGCTGCGCACCTGGCTCGAGGCCCTGGAGGAGGTCGACCCCCGCAGCGGTGAGGACCGGGAGCTGACGGCGGAGGCCGAGAGACTCGACCACGCCGAGGACCTGCGCAGGGCTGCCACGGGGGCCCGTACCGCCCTCAGTGGGGAGGAGTCCTCCACCGGGCAGGCGCCCGACGTCGTCTCCCTCATCGCCTACGCGCACCGCAGCCTGGCCGCCGAGTCCGACCGTGACCCCGCCCTGGCCGAGCTGTCCGCGCGCACCCAGCGACTGGGCATCGACGCAGCCGATATCGCCGCCGAGCTGGGCGGGTACCTGTCCGCGCTGAGCGCCGACCCGGCTCGCCTCGCCCAGGTCCAGGACCGCCGCGGGGAGCTCGCCCGCGCCTGCCGGGAGATCGGCGGGCCTCAGGAGCAGCTCGACGACGTCGACGCCCTCCTGGCCTGGGGCGAGCGCGCGGCCGCGCGCCTGGCCGAGCTCGACGGCCCCCAGGACACTGCCACCGTCCTGGCCGAGCGCCTGGCCGCCGCCGACGAAGAGCTGGCCGGTGCAGGCGCGGAGCTGAGCCAGGCGCGTCGGCGGCTCGGCGAGCGTCTTGAGCAGGCCGTCACCGCAGAGCTGGAGGGCCTGGAGATGAAGGGTGCCCGGCTCGTCGTCGAGCTGGACCGGCTCGATGAGCCCGGTCCCACCGGCCTGGAGAGCGTCGCCCTCACCCTCGTCTCACACCCCGGCGCGCCCGCCCTGCCCCTGGGGAAGGGGGCCTCGGGAGGCGAGCTGTCCCGCATCATGCTCGCCCTGGAGGTGGTGCTCGCCGACGCCGCGGCCTTAGCGCGCCCCTCGACCCACACCCGCACGCTCGTCTTCGACGAGATCGACGCCGGGGTGGGAGGCCGGGCCGCCCGGGAGATCGGCAGGCGCCTGGCTCGTCTGGCACGACACCACCAGGTCATCGTCGTCACCCACCTGGCGCAGGTGGCGGCCTGGGCCGACACCCACCTCGTGGTGCGCAAGGAGACAGTGACCGAGCCTGAAGCCCGTCCCGACCCCGCAGAGGCGCCCGCGAGGAATGTGAGAAAGTCCCAGCCGGGACGCACCCGCACACAGGTCTTCGTCGTCGAAGGCCAGGAGAGAGAACGAGAGCTGGCCAGGATGCTCTCCGGGCACGAGGACTCTCAGGCCGCGGTCCGGCACGCCGCTGAGCTTCTCCAGGAAGCAGTCGTGGGACAATCCGAGCCGTGAGGAATCCCTTCCGCAGGAAGTCTGCGTCCGTCTCCGAGCATCCCAGCGGTGTCGTGCGCGTCGACGCGCGCACGAAGAAGCTCACCAAGCGTCTCCAACCCGGGGAGATCGCCGTCATCGACCACACCGACCTCGATCGGGTGGCCGCCGAGGCTCTGGTGGAGTGCGGTACCTCAGCGGTCCTCAACGCCTCCCCGTCCATCTCCGGGCGCTACCCGAACCTCGGCCCCGAAATCCTCCTGGACGCGGGAATCCCCCTCGTGGACGACCTGGGCCCCGACATCATGCGTCTGCACGACGGCCAGCGCATCACCGTCGAGGACGGCTCGGTGCGGGTCGAGGGTAAGGAGCAGGTCGTCGCCGAGGGCCAGGTCCAGACCAAGCAGACCGTTGCCGAGGCCATGGAGGAGGCCAAGAAGGGCCTGTCTGTCCAGCTGGAGGCCTTTGCCGCCAACACCATGGAGTACATGCGCGGGGAGTGGGATCTGCTCCTCAACGGCGTCGGCATGCCCTCGCTGACCACGCAGATGGGCGGCAAGCACGTCCTGGTGGTCGTGCGCGGCTACTCCTACAAGGAGGACCTGCAGGCGCTCAAGCCCTACATCCGCGAGTACAAGCCCGTCATCATCGGGGTCGACGGAGGCGCCGACGCCGTCCTGGACGCCGGCTTCAAACCGACCCTGATCGTGGGCGACATGGACTCCGTGTCCGACAAGGCACTGACCTGCGGCGCCGAGATCGTCGTCCACGCCTACCGCGACGGACGCGCCCCAGGTCTGGCCCATGTCGAGGAGCTCGGGGTCGAGCATCATGTCTTCGCCGCCACCGGCACCAGTGAGGACATCGCCATGCTCATGGCCGATGAGGCCGGCGCCGAGATCATCGTGGCCCTGGGGACGCACGCTACCCTGCTGGAGTTCCTCGACAAGGGGCGCGCCGGCATGTCCTCGACCTTCCTGACCCGGCTCAAGGTCGGTGGTCGCCTCATCGACGCCAAGGGCGTCTCCCAGCTCTACCGCACCCGCATCTCGGGGTGGTGGCTGCTGTTCCTGGCCCTGGCGGGCACCTTCGCCCTGGCCATCGCTCTGATGTCCACACCCGCTGGACAGACCTTCCTGGGCCTGTCCGGCGCCGTGTGGGACGACGTCGTCAACTTCTTCCGCTCACTGCTGGGCCTGGCCCCGAACTCACCCACCGTCTAACGACCCCCGCCCATCTGAGAGGCAGCCCCTCTCACGGTCATTCTCAAGGTCTTCAACCATGATCGACTTCCGCTATCACCTGGTATCGCTCATCTCCGTGTTCCTGGCCCTCGCCGTCGGGGTCGTCCTGGGAGCCGGCCCCCTGCAGAACTCCCTGGGGACCGCGCTCAACGACCAGGTCACCGCCCTGCGTGAGAACCGCAACGCCACCCAGGCCAAGCTCGAGCAGACTGAGACGGCCGTCAACGAGCGGGACTCCTACATCACTCAGGCCGCCAGCAGCCTCCTGCCCGGGACCCTGGCCTCCAAGAGCGTGGCCATGGTACTTCTGCCCGACGCCAAGGCCGAGGACGCCGACGCCATCACCACCCAGCTCAAGAGCGCAGGTGCCACCGTCACCGGTCGAGTGAGCCTGACCAGCACCTGGGTGGACCTGTCCCGGGAGAGCTACCGCTCCACCTTCTCCGGACAGGTCCAAGGGCACCTGGGCAGCGCCAACTCCCAGGACGCCAACGGCATTCTGGGAGAGGCACTGGCCAAGGCCCTCACCTCCAACGACGACTCCTCCCGAGTCCTCATGGACATGCTGTCAGTGGACAAGTCCGGCACGCCCTTCGTCACCGTGGACTCCACGCCCACCGCTCCGGCGGAGATGATCGTCGTCGTCGGGCCGCGCCCGCAGGCCTCCTCCGGCAAGGGCGCGACGGTCGAGGCCTCACCGGGTCAGGACCCCAAGGCCTGGGCCAAGGCGCTGGAGGGTACAGCCGGCCGGGCGCCCACAGTTGTCGTCGGCTCAGCCGACGGTGACGACGGCGTCGTCGGCATCATCCGCTCCGAGAAGGCGAAGGTGACCACCGTCGACTCCATCGGCCAGATCGCCGCCTTTGTCTCCACACCCCTGGCCCTGGCCTCCACTCGAGCGGGAACCATCGGCCACTACGGCTTCGACGAGGGAGCCGAGGCCGTCATGCCGCCAGTGACCAAGTAGTCCCTGTTTCTCAGGCGACTCAGCCGACTCAGGGGCTGCGGCCGCGTCATGAGTGGCGACGCCGCGATCCGTCCTCGTACTGCTTTAGGCTGAGATCATGGCTGGCACGATCACGCGAGTAAGCTCCTGCGCCCGAGGACTGGCGAGGGTGGGCCTCAAGGCGGCGGGCACCGCCCTGTCCTGGTCCGCCTGTCTGGCGCCCATCGCTCAGGGACTGGAGCGCACCAACTTTCACGGCCGCACCGTGAGCCTGCGCGGGGGCGTCGGGGCCGCAGCCGGCACCGTGACGGCAGGGATCGAGGCCGGCAGACTCCTGCGGGCCAGGACGGCCTCGCCCTCACGGGTAGGGCTCGCCGCCACCCTCGCGGCGGCGGCCGGCGGGTGCGCCGGCCTGGTCGACGACCTCGATGCCGGGGCCCACGACGGCGACACCCCCGCCAAGGGACTCAAGGGCCACCTCACCGCCCTCGCCCACGGGCGCGTCACCACCGGAGCCCTCAAGATCGCCGTCATCGGCTCAGGGGCGCTTGTCGGTGGTGTCCTCCTGGCCCGCCACCGCAGCTCGGGCACAGGCGCACGTCCGCTGGCGTCCAGCGCCGTCGACGCCGCGTCCAGCGCCGTGGTCATCGCGGCCTGGGCGAACCTGCTCAACCTGCTCGACCTGCGCCCCGGACGGGCGCTCAAGACCGCCTGCATCGTGAGCGCCCCGCTGCTGGCCACCCCCGGACGCGACGGTGAGCCCACCCGGATGCTGGCCGCGGGCACCCTGGGAGTCACCCTCACGGCCCTGCCGGAGGACCTCCTGGAGAACACGATGCTGGGGGACACCGGGGCCAACGCCGTCGGCGCCCTGCTGGGAACCGCCCTGGCGTGCCACCCCCACGCCGCAGTGCGCGCCGGGGCCGCCCTGAGCGGGGTGAGCCTCATCCTGGCCAGCGAGAAGGTCTCCTTCTCCCGCGTCATCGCCGACACCCCGGTGCTGGCCGCACTCGACGGGCTGGGACGCCGCCCCTGATGACGTACCAGCAACGCCGCGGCGGCCTGCTCTCCGTGGCCGGGTCCGTCGCCGGCCTGACCCTCGTCTCCCGCGTCCTGGGGTTCCTGCGCTGGCTCGTCCAGGCCGCCACCGTCGGCACCGGCACGGTGGCGGGCGCCTACACCACGGCCAACCAGCTGCCCAACACCCTCTACGAGGTCGTCGTCGGCGGCGTGCTGGCGGCCACGGTCGTTCCGCTCCTGGCCGCACCGATCGCCGCGGGCAGGCGCGAGGAGGTCACCGCCACCGCCTCGGGGCTGCTGGGCCTGGTCCTGGCGGTCCTGACCCCGCTGTCCCTGGGGCTCATCGTCCTGGCCGCACCGATCGCCTCCCTGTTCCCCACCTCCCAGGGCGTGGACCCGGCGCTCCAGCACCAGCTCGTCGCCTCCTTCCTGCGTATGTTCGCCCTGCAGGTGCCCATGTACGGAGTGGCGGTCGTCCTCACCGGGGTGCTCCAGGCTCACAACCGCTTCACCTGGCCGGCTCTGACACCGATGCTCTCCAGCCTTGTGGTCATGGCGACCTACGGGCTCTACGGGGTGCTGGCCGATGGTGAGGACGCAGCCGCTTCCAGCCTCGCCCTCCAGGTACTGGGCTGGGGCACGACCCTTGGGGTGGCCGCGCTCAGCCTGCCGCTGCTGTGGCCGGTCCACCGGCTGGGGCTGGGACTGCGCCCCACCCTGAGACTGGGGGGCGCCCAGGCCCGGCGGGCGCTGCGGCTCGGTGGGGCAGGGGTGTGGACGATCCTGGCTCAGCAGGTGAGTGTCCTGGTGGTTCTGGCCATGGCCCGTTGGGGCGGGCAGACCGGCACCGCGGCGGTCTACCAGTACACGCAGGCCGTCTACGTCCTTCCCTACGCGGTGCTGGCCGTCCCGGTGGCCACCGTTCTCTACCCCCGTCTGACCGCCGCCTTCGAGGCGCGCGGGCTTTCGCCGGGCAGGCCCGGCGGCACTGGCGGGGAGGACGTCACGCGCCTGGTGGCGACCTCAACGGCCCTGGTCACCGCCGTCGCCGTGGCCGGAACCGCCATGCTCCTGGCCGCCAGCGCCGCCGCCGAGCGATTCTTCTCCTTCAAGCAGGTCGACGGGATGGGCCAGGCGCTGGCCGTCCTGGCCCCGGGACTGATCGGCTACGCCCTCATCTACCAGGTCACCCGGGTCCTGTTCGCCGCCGACCGCTCTCGGCCCGCCGCCCACGCCACCGCGGCCGGCTGGCTGACCGTGGCGGTGGCCAGCGCCGCCTGCGTGCGCCTCATGGCGCCCTCGGGCGGGGACGGGCGCGCCACCCTCGTGGCCCTGGGAATGGGCACGACCATTGGGATGACAGTGGCGGGGGTGAGCCTGCTGGTCGTTCTGGCCCGGGTCATGGGGCGCCGGGTGCTGCGCGCGACCCTGACGGCGCTCGTCGCGGGGCTGCCCGTGGCCCTCGCCGCCGGGCTGGCTGTGCGTGCGGCGACCACCCGCGTCACCTCCCTGCCCCTGGCCGTTGTCACCGCCGTGATCGGTGCTGCTGCGGCCGCAGCCCTCGTCCTGGTGGCTATCCACCTGGCCGACCGCAGCCTCCTGGCATGGGTACGCGGTGGGAGGGCGACGGTGAGAACGAAGGATGACAAGGAGAGACCATGAGCGGTGTCGATGCCACGAACGAGCCCGGTGCCGTGCCGGGCACACACGCCGGGCGCCGGAGGATCCTCCAGGTGTGCGGATCGGCCGCCGGAGGGGTGCGGGCCCACCTGGCCGACTGCGCCCGGCTCCTGGCCGCCGACGGCCACGACGTCATCGTCGAGGCGCCCGCCGCGGTCCTTGACACACTGGATGTTGAGCCGGCTCGCGCCGAGGCACTCGAGATCGGCCCCCGCCCCAGCCTCAACGACTTCCTGGCGGTGGCCAGGCTGCGTCGGCTGGGCCGGCGCGCCGACGTCGTTCACGCCCACGGCCTGCGAGCCGGGGCCCTGGCCGCCCTGGCCCTGGGACGACGCCGCCGCGGACGCACCCGCCTGGTCGTCACCCTCCACAACCTCACCATCGGGGGACGCCTGACCACCCTGGTGGGGGAGAGGCTCGAGCGGCTCATCGCCCGACGCGCTGACCTCATCCTGGCGGTCAGCCCCGACCTGGCCGAACGGGCCCGGGAGCTCGGCGCCCCACGCGTCGAACTCGCCATCATTCCGGCAGTGCCCCCACAGCAGCCCACCGAACCGGACCCCTCCGACCCGGCTGCGCCGGAGGAGGCCTGGCCGCAGGAGGGCGCCCGCCTCCTGACCGTCGCCCGCCTGGCTCCCCAGAAGGGCCTGCCGCTGCTGCTCGAGGCCGCCGCGATCCTCTCCCGCGAGGTCGACGCCGGCCGGCTGGTGGCCTTCACCTGGGCCATCGCCGGGGACGGCCCCGGCCGCGAGGAAGCCGCTGAGCGCATCGCCGCCGAGCAGCTCCCGGTCACCCTCCTGGGGCGGCGAACCGATGCTCCGGCCCTCATGGAGGCCGCTGACGTCGTCGTCCAGACCAGCCTGTGGGAGGGCCAGCCCCTCACCATCCAGGAGGCCCTGCGCTCAGGCACCGCGATCGTGGCCACCGACGTCGGCGGCACCGCCGTGACCGCCAGGGGAGGAGCCGTCCTCGTAGCTCCCCAGGCCCAGGCCATCGCCGAGGCGCTCGGAACCCTCCTGAGCGACCCCGAGGCCCGCTCCCGCGCCGCCGAGCGCGCTCACGAGGCGGTGGGGCGCCTTCCCGGGCTCGAGGACCTCGCGGTCCAGTTGCGTCAAGCAGCTCTGGCTCAGGACTGAGCGCAGATGACGTCAGCAGGACGCTCGTGCGTCGGGCAGGTTTCGCCGGGCCTGTTACCTTGAAACTCCGTGATCAACGCAGCCTCACATCTTCAGCCCACTCAGGTCCCCGTACCGCGCCACATCTTCGTCACCGGCGGCGTCGTCTCCTCCCTCGGCAAGGGACTGACTGCCGCTAGCCTCGGGCGGCTCCTACGGGCCCGCGGCATCAGCGTTGTCATGCAGAAGCTGGACCCCTACATCAACGTCGACCCCGGCACGATGAACCCCTTCCAGCACGGCGAGGTCTTCGTCACTGACGACGGCTCCGAAACCGACCTCGACATCGGGCACTACGAGCGATTCCTCGACGTGAACCTCTCCGGCAAGGCAAACGCCACCACCGGACAGGTCTACTCCACCGTCATCGCAAAGGAACGGCGCGGAGAGTACCTCGGCGACACCGTTCAGGTCATCCCGCACATCACCGACGAGATCAAGCGTGTCATGCGCGCTCAGGCCGAGCCCGACGACGACGGCAACCTCCCCGACGTCATCATCACCGAGATCGGCGGCACCGTTGGAGACATCGAGTCCCAGCCCTTCCTCGAGGCCGCCAGACAGGTGCGCGCCGATCTGGGGCGCGACAACGTCGCCTTCGTCCACGTATCCCTCATTCCCTTCCTGCCCGCCGCTGGAGAGCTCAAAACCAAGCCCACCCAGCACTCGGTGGCCTCACTGCGCAACATCGGGATCCAGCCTGACGCCCTCGTCCTGCGCACCGACCGGCACCTTCCCGAGGGGATTAAGGGCAAAGTGGCACTCATGTGCGACGTCGACCGTGACGCCGTCGTCGAGTGCAAGGATGCCGCCAGCATCTACGAGGTTCCTCCAACCCTCCACCGTGAGGGCCTGGACGCCTACCTCGTCCAGCGGCTGGGCCTGACCTTCCGTGACGTCGACTGGACCGAGTGGAACAGCCTGCTTGAACGTGTCCACGCCCCCAAACACCGCCTTGAGGTGGCGCTCGTAGGCAAGTACGTCGACCTGCACGACGCCTACCTGTCCGTCTCCGAGGCGATCCGTCACGGCGGCTTCGCCAACCACGCCCGTGTCGACATCCGCTGGGTGGCCTCTGACGTCTGCGAGACCCCTGAGGGAGCCCAGCGGGCCCTCGCGGGCGTCGACGCGATCGTCGTACCGGGAGGTTTCGGTGTACGTGGGATCGAGGGCAAAGTCGGTGCTCTGCGCTGGGCCCGGGAGCACCGCGTCCCGACCCTCGGGCTGTGCCTGGGGCTGCAGTGCATGGTCATCGAGGCCGCTCGCAACCTCCTGGGCCTGAGCGCGGCCTCCTCCGCTGAGATGGAGCCTGAGACTCCTGATCCGGTTGTGGCCACCATGGACTCCCAGCGCCAGATCCTCCACGGTGACGGCAACCTCGGAGGCACCATGCGCCTGGGCTCCTACCCGGCGGTTCTGGCGGAAGGCTCGATCGTTGCTGAGACGTATGGAACCAATGAGGTCAGTGAACGCCACCGCCACCGCTTCGAGGTCAACAACGACTACCGGGAGCGCCTGGCCTCGGTAGGGCTACGAGTCAGCGGAACCTCCCCGGACGGTCGCCTCACTGAGTTCGTTGAGCTCGACCGCAGCCAGCACCCATATTACGTTGCCACCCAGGCCCATCCTGAGTTCCGTTCCCGTCCCACCCGAGCCCACCCGCTGTTCGCCGCGCTTGTGCGCGCAGGACTGGATCGTCGTCGGGAGGTCTACGCCTCTCACCGGCGTGGGGAACATGTCGTCCCGGGTGATGAACCGGCCGAGTGCTTCACCACTGCCAGCAGCGACAGCGGCGATACCATCAACTACGTCGATGCGTGCAGCGATGACGCGGACAACGAGTGAAGGAGCCGAGCGTGGACAGAACGGACAGCAGGGCCGCCGAGAATGACGACGTCGTGAGCGACACGAGCAGGCTCGTCGACGTACGCGAGTCGGGGCGGGAGCTGGTCTCCAGCGAGCGGGTCTGGAGCGGGCCGATCTTCGCCGTCGACGCCGACCAGGTGCGCCTCGGACCCGGTCAGGAGCCGGTGGCCCGTCAGGTCGTCGTCCATCACGACGCCGTCGCCGTCGTCGCCCTGCGCGAGGGCAAGGCATCCTCCCAGGCCGACGGCGCCGCGGAGATCCTCATGGTCCGCCAGTACCGCCATCCCGTGCGCGCCTGCCTGTGGGAGATCCCCGCGGGACTGCTCGACGTGGCGGGGGAGGAGCCCGCCGTGGCCGCCACCCGCGAGCTCGCTGAGGAGACCGACTACGAGGCGGCCATCTGGAACACGCTGGCCGAGTTCTACGCCTCGCCCGGCTTCACCACCGAGGGGGCCCGGATCTTCCTCGCCCAGGACCTGAGCCTGCTGCCCGAGGACCGGCGCACCGTCCGCGAGGACGAGGAGGCCGAGTTCGTGCCCACCTGGGTCCGTCTGGACGAGGCCGTCGACGCCGTCATGGGCGGCCGCCTGCACAACCCCTCCACCGTCCTGGGGGTCCTGGCCACGGCCCAGGCGCGCGCTCGCGGCTGGGCCGAGCTGCGGCCGGCCGACGCCCCGTGGCTCAGGAGCCCGGAGAGTCTCTAACCGGGCTCCCAGGGGGCAGCAGCCCGACAGGGGAGAAGGACGTCCTCCCGAAGATTTGGTCAAACGCTTGACCATGGTCGAGGTGTGCTCTATCCTCGTGGTTAAACGATTGACCACAAAGGAGTGACGTGATTCAGGACACCTGTTTTAGGCCGAAACCCGATTGGGTGGGAGACGTCATTCCCTGGACCGACCAGGAGGAGATCCGGCTCTACTACCTGCTCGAGCGCAGGCGGCTACCCAAGCCGGGAACGCCCTGGTCGCTGGTGGTGACGAATGACCTCGTCCACTATGAGGACTGCGGTGAGGCACTCCCGTCCGGAGGCGTTGATGCCGAGGACTTCAATGCCTATACCGGAAGTATCGTTCAGAGCGATGATGGGATGTTCCACCTCTTCTACACCGCGAGCAACCCGGATCGGTTGGCCGCCGATGGCAGGCCTCTCCAGCTCGTCGCACACGCCACCAGCGTAGATATGAAACGGTGGGTCAAGCACCCTGAGGACACCTTCGGGGCCCCGAGCGGGTACGACCCTGCCGACTGGCGGGACCCGCAGGTGTACCGCACTCCAGGGGATACTGGTTGGTCCCTCATTCTCGCGGCGCGGCATTCGTCGGGTCCCGACCGGCGCCGAGGGGTCGTGGCGAGGCTGATCAGCGATGACCTCACGCACTGGACCCCGGTCGCCCCGCTGTGGGATCCTCACCGCTTCGTCACTCAGGAGTGCCCCGAGCTTTTCCGGATCGGTGACTGGTGGTACTTGGTGTACTCGGAGTTCACCGACCGCTTCGTCACCCGGTACCGGATGTCGCGAAGCCCTGAAGGCCCGTGGGTGGCGCCGGCTCATGATTCCCTCGATGGGCGCGGATTCTATGCGGCGAAATCCGTTTCCTGGCATGGGCGGAGGATATTCTTCGGTTGGATCGCCTCGCGCGACGGCAGGACCGACGCGGGTCCTTGGCTGTGGGCGGGCACGATGGCTGCACTTGAAGCGGTCCAGGCCGAGGACGGCACGCTGTTGATGCGCTTTCCCCATGAAGTCCTCAATGCCTACTCGATCACGGAGACGACTCTTGACGACGTCGTATCGATCTCGGTGCCGACCTCCTACTCCTCACAGGTGCTGACACCGCCGCTGCCGGAATGCTGCCGCATCAGTGCGGATTTGTCGTGGCAGGAGGGGACGCGGGAGATCTCCCTTCTGCTGCGCACCGACGCCGAAGGTGAGAACGGCTACATGTTCCGGCTCGAGCCCGGTCAGAACCGTGCCGTGCTCGATCGGTGGCCTCGGCGGACGCCCGGGGTCGAGCAGTGGCACGTCGCCGGTGACATTCCCCATTTCATTGAGCTCGAGCGTCCGACCGATCTCTCAGCCGGCCGGGTCCATATTGATGTCCTGATTCGCGATGAGCTTCTTCAGTGCTGCGTTGACGGTGCGGTCATGCTGTCGACCAGCGTCTACGACCACCCCTCGGGCCGTGTCGGGGTATCGGCCCTTGACGGGGCCGTCACCCTCCACTCACTTACCACCTACTCGCGTTCTTGAGACGCAGACCTTTCAAAGGAGAAAGAGACCATGAATATCAAGCGATCCCAGTTCCTGGCCCTGGCTCTCGCTGTAGCAGCGTCACCCGCTCTGGTTGCGTGCGGTGGCAAGAGCGCAACCTCGTTGAAGCCCGTCCAGATCAACCCCGAGGGGGAAATCAAGCCTCGCGAGATCTCGTGGCTGTTGTCGCGCGCAGCCAACGGTGCGGTCATCAACACGATGCAGGAAATCGCTGAGGAGTACGCCAAGGACCACAAGGGCTTCAAGCTCACCCTCATCACGACGCCCGACCGGCCTTCCTACATCCAGAAGTATGAGACCCTCGCCGCCGCCAACAAGCTCCCCGAGCTCTTCGACACCGATGCGACCCCCTTTGCTCAGAAGCTCGCGAAGCAGAATCGCATGGTCGATGTGGCCGCACTGCTCAACGACTTAGGTATCACCGACAGCTTCCGGAAGGCGGCGCTGGACTACCAGCGTTTCGACGACGGCTCGCTGTACATGATTCCGCTCGAGTACGGAATCGAGGTGTTCTGGTACAACAAGGCGCTCTTCGAGGCCGCAGGTGCTGAGGTTCCGCGTTCCCTCGACGATTTCCCCGAGTTGTGCCGGAAACTGGCTGCCAGCGGCGTCACCCCCATCGCCCTGGACGGACTCGACGGTTGGCCACTCGAACGCTATGTCGCTTTTTACCCCTTCGGGATGGAGGGTGAGGACTACATCAAGAAGCTCAAAAAGGGTGAAGCGGCATTCGCCGACGAGCCGGGTAAGAAGATGGCGCAGTGGTTGCATGACCTCGGCGAGGCCGGTGCGTTCCAGAAGGGATTCTCATCCGTTGGCTACACCGATGCCCAGAACCTCTTCACCTCAGGGAAGGCGGCGATGTACTGCATGGGTACATGGGAGCTTCCTAGTCTTGCGACCACTGACCTGCCCGAGGACCTGCAGAAGAACATCGCCTATTTCACGCTTCCGACCACTGCTGGCTCGGTGACCTCGGAGCACGAGTACGTCGCTCCGTCGGGCATCGGTGTCGCGGTCAATGCCTCGACGTATGATCCCCTCATCCATGACTTCCTCAAGTTCGCTCTGGAGAAGTACCCGGAGAAGTATGCGACCACGGGTCTCCTCGGTCCGACAAACACCCCTCCCACCATCCCCGGCAATGCTCTGCCGATCTACCAGCAGGCGATTGACGAGGCTGCGAATGTCTCCGGCACGGCTCTCATGCCGTGGGACACCCAGCTCGATCCGACGACGAATACCAAACTCGTCCAGGAGCAGGTGCTCCTCGTCCAGGGCGACGTCAGCGTTGACGACTTTCTGACGACCATGGACTCCACGCTCACCGAGAACGCCTCTGCGTACTTCAACCAGTAACACGCCGAGGAGGCAGCACCGCTAGGCCCAGTCTCCTCCCGCAATCCGTGATGCTCCTGACAAGAAGGCATAATGCTCCCCTACAGGTCTCGACTCTCCGTCCTCGTGTTCCTGACGCCACCCGTTCTTTTGTTTGGAGGTGGTGTGCTTCTGCCCATCGTGCAGTCGCTCGTTCTGAGCTTCTACAAGTGGGACGGCATTACGAACATGCAGTTTGTCGGTGTTGACAACTACATCAAGATGTTTTCCGCTGATCCCACGTTCTGGAAGGCTTTCGTCAATCAACTCGTCTACCTGGTGATCTGCGTCGTCATCCAGATGGGCCTCGGCCTCGGAGTCGCGCTGCTCCTGCTGACAATCACCCGAGGACGCGAGGTTCTGAAGGTTCTTTATCTCATGCCGGCCGTTATCTCGACCACCGCGATCGCCCTTCTATTCCAGCGAATATATTCCTTCGACCCCAAGGGGTTGGTCAACACCATTCTGGGAATGGTTGGTCTTGATGGTATCGAAAGGCCCTGGCTGTCTAATATTCATACGGTTCTCACGGCAGTGTCCATCCCGGAGGGGTGGCGGTTCCTGGGCCTCTACACGATCATCTTCTACGCAGCCCTGCTGTCCGTGCCGCGTGAGCTGGAGGAAGCTGCGCAACTCGACGGCGCGAGCGCCTGGAAGGTCTTCGTCAAGATCCGTTTTCCCCATATCCGGCCCGTGTGGGCCACGACCATGGTCATGGTCGTCACCTACGGCCTGCGGGGGTTCGATATCCCATACCTGCTCACGAATGGAGGGCCCGGGCAGTCATCCGAACTTGTGACGACATACATGTACAAGACGGCCTTCGTCTCCACGAACTACGGGTATGCCTCGGCTATCTCCGTGTTCATCGTGCTCGAGTGTCTCGTTGCCGTCGCCTTCATCTTTGGTCTCATTCGCAGGGGGAATGACTGACATGACTGTTCCTGTCGCAACACCGAGCGTTCCCAAGCCGCTGTTCGTCCCTGATCCGCAGATGCCGGCTCCCAGGCGGCGCAAGCGCTTGCGCAAGGTGCAGATCATTCATAGGGTGCTGCTCGGACTAGTCCTGCTCATCCAGGTCTACCCGTTCATGTGGCTGATCCTCACATCAGTTCGCTCGCCCGAGGACTTCGCAGCGAACAATCCGTTCGGCATCCCCTCGTCGTTCACTCTGGAGAACTTTTTCAGGGCGTTCGAGCAAGGTGACGTTCTGACATACATTCTCAATTCCGCGATCGTGACGATCGGAGCTTGCCTTCTCATCGTGGTGTGCGGAATGATGGGGGCCTACGCCATTCAGGTGCTAGGCTTCAGGGGGGCCGGAATTGTTCGCTCACTGTTCCTCATGGGGATCGTCGTCCCCGTGCAGATCGCTCTCGTACCACTGTTCGTCGGCTACTCGAAGATAGGCCTTCTGGATACCCATATCGCGATCATCATCCCGCTGGCCGGATTCGCCCTCCCGATGTCGCTGTTCCTGTTCGTTTCGTTCTTCAGCTACATCCCTAAGTCGATCTACGAAGCAGCCTCGATCGATGGTGCGGGTCCCTACAGGATCTTCACCAGAATCACCTTGCCCATGTCTCTCAATACGGTCGTCACCGTGGTCATGGTCAACGCGATCTTCATCTGGAATGAGTTCGTTTTCGCCAACACATTCGTCCTTACTGAGGGCCTTAAGACGATTCCGCTCGGACTGCAGAACTACATCGGCAACATGGGGAAGACGGACTGGACGGCGACCTTCGCCGCCGTCGCCGTGACCGTTACTCCCCTCTTGCTCATGTTCCTTGTGCTGAGTAAGGCTATGATATACGGGCTTGAGAACGGTTCGACGAAGGGGTGAGCCAGTGCATCTGGCGAGCGGGCGTGACTCTCGTGTCACGATGAAGCAAGTGGCGCAGGAGGCCGGGGTTTCTGTAACGACGGTGTCTCACGTCGTCAACGACAAGCCGGGTGTACGGATCGGCACGGAAGCCAGGCGGCGGGTCCTGGACGCGGTTGAGAGACTGGGGTATCGCCCGAACGTGCTGGCGAAGACCTTGGTCAAGGGCGGCAGCCCCTTCATCGGGCTCGTCGCCGACTCCATCGCCTCAACCCCGTTCGCCGGTCAGATTGTCCACGGCGCCCAGGAGGAGGCGTGGCGGCATGGTCATATTCTTCTCGTCGCCAACACGGAGAATAACGCGGAGGCGGAGAGCCGTGCGATGTCGATGATGCTGCAGTACAACGTCCGCGGCATTCTCTATTCCCGTTGGTACCACAGAGGCGTGGTTCCTCCCGAGGCTCTGGATGAGACGGAGTCGGTCCTAGTCAATTGCTATGACGAAGCCGGTCACTTGCCGAGTGTCGTCCCGGATGAGTTTGAGGGCGGTAAGGCTGCCGCGCAGATGCTTCTGACACAGGGGCATCGTCGCATCGCCTTCATCAACACGATGATCGACTCGCCTGCGCGAATCGGCCGGCTCGCCGGCTACCGTGCCGCCCTGGAAGCTGCCGGGATCAGGGTCGACCCGGCTCTCGTGTGGGACGTACAGCCGGATCAGGAGGGCGGTTTCGATGCTGGGTCGAGGGTGCTCGCCTCTGGGGCCACCGGCGTGTGCTGTCATAACGACCGTGTCGCGATGGGCCTGTACGACGCACTGAGAGATCGGGGAGCGACGGTTCCGGATGACGTCTCGGTCGTAGGTTTTGACAATCAAGAGGTTATTGCGGCGCATCTTCATCCGCCCCTGTCTACGGTGGCACTGCCGCACTACGAGCTGGGTGCCGCGGGCGTGCGTGCGCTCCTCGGCGTCGAGGAGGTTCCCGGCCACAACCAGCTCAAGATCTCATGCCCGCCTGTCGCAAGAGCATCTGTTCTCGCCATCTAGTACAGAGTCTGGTACCCGTGCGCCGGACGACGTCCCGGAGCATCAACCGATTAATCGCCTCGACTCAATGCGGTTAACCGGTTGACGTGTGAGTGTGGTTGAGGTCATGATTCTCTCGTGTCCGGCACCGGGGCCGGACCTCCCATCAGGAAGGGGAGAGGGACGATGACGACCCTTGCCGACGTCGCTGCGGCTGCCGGCGTCTCCAAGGCCGCGGCTTCCCTCGTGCTCTCCGGCAAGTTCGAGGGGCGCGTGAGTGAGCGCAAGGCTGAGCGTGTTCGTGTGGCCGCTGACGAGCTCGGCTACGTCCGCGACGCCATTGCCGGCGGCATGCGCAACGGCCGGACGCAGACGATAGGGGTCATCGGCGAGCGCGTCCTGTCCACCCCCTACGCCGTCTCGATGATCGACTCCGTCCTGTCCACCAGTCAGGACCTCGGGTGGTCGGTCCTCCTCACCGACGCAGGACGCGATGGTGTCGCCGCGGAGGAGGCCGTCCGCGAGATGGTCGCCCGGCGAGTGAACCAGGTGGTCATCGCCTCCATGTACCACCGCGTCGTCTCCGTACCCGAGCAGATCGAGGACGTCGTCGTACTCAACGGCGTTGCCGACCGTCCCGGGGTGCCCGGCGTTGTCCCTGACGAGCGCCAAGGCGCCCACGACGCCGTCGCCCACCTCATCGGCCTGGGCCACCGCCGCATCGGCTACCTCGGGCACGACGACACCGGAAGCATTGCGGTGCGCGAGCGCTCCGACTCCTACCGAGACAGCCTCCGGGAGGCCGGGATCGCAGTCGACGAGTCACTCGTCGTCGTCGGTGAGCTTGATCCGGACAGCGTCGACGCCGTCGCCGGCCGGCTCCTTGACCGGTCCGAGCGCCCCACCGCCGTCTTCTGCTACAACGACGCCCTCGCCGCTGGTGTCTTCCGACAGGCGGCGCGCCTGGGGATCTCCATCCCCACGGACCTCTCCGTCATCGGCTTCGACGACCTCGCCCTCATCTCCACGAACCTCGATCCCCGACTGACCACAATGCGACTGCCGCACTGGGAGATGGCCGAGTGGCTCACCCGTGAGCTCGCCGCGGGACATGCCGCCGGGCTACCGGACGTCACTCGTTTCCCCTGCCCCCTCATCCAGCGCGCCTCCACGGCGCCGCCCGCCTTCTGAGCCGCGGCTCGGGCCCGTCGCTACGAAGTCGACCCACCAGCTCTCCGCCCAACGGGTGGAGAAAGATCCCCAACCCAGCAGTCACGCTGACACACAAAGGAGTGCCATCATGATGACCACCCGTCGCTCGTTCCTCGCCGTCGGTGGAGCCGCCGCCGCCGCGGCCACGCTCGCCGCCTGCTCCTCCCAGTCCGGCAAGGGCTCCGGCTCCGCCGCCGGCGGCATCACGCTGTGGACCCACAACGGGGGCAACAAGGAGGAGCTCGATGTCGTCAACAGCGCGGTCAAGGACTTCAACGCCGCCAACCCCGACACCCAGGTCACGGTGAAGTCCTTCCCGCAGGAGTCCTACAACGACGCCATCGCCTCCGCGGCCGTCTCCGGCAACCTGCCCGACATCCTTGACCTCGACGGCCCGATCATGCCGAACTGGGCCTGGGCCGGGTACCTCTCGCCGTTGACGATCTCCCAGGATCTCCAGGACAAGGTCATCGACTCGGCAAAGGGAGTCTGGAACGACAAGCTCTACTCCGTCGGCCCTTACGACACCTCGCTGTGCTTCCTCGGCCGCAAGTCCGCCTTCGACCAGGCCGGTGTCGCCGTCCCCACGATCGACAAGCCGTGGACGAAGGACGAGTTCATGGACGCCCTCGACAAGCTCTCCAAGCTCGACGGCTTCGAGCACGCCATCGACATGTCCGTGTGGGACACCGCCGAGTGGTGGCCCTACGCCTACGCCCCCTTGCTCCAGTCCTTCGGCGGAGACCTCATCGACCGCAAGACCTACGGGACCGCCGAAGGCTTCCTCAACTCGGACAAGGCCGTCGAGTGGGGTACCTGGTTCCGCTCGTTGTTCACCTCCAACTACGCCTCGCAGACCCCGGCCAAGGACGGTCAGGACTTCCTACAGGGCAAGGTGCCACTGGTGTACACAGGAGGATGGAAGGTCCTCAAGGCCCAGGAGATGTTCGGGGCCGACGATGTCCTCATCCTCCCGCCCGTCGACTTCGGCGCGGGAGCGCACGTGGGAGGCGGCTCCTGGCAGTGGGGTGTGTCGTCCTCCTCGAAGAACGCCGCGGCTGCGAACAAGTTCATCGAGTTCCTCATGCAGGACAAGTACCTCGTCCAGTACTCGGACGCGATCGGCACTTTCCCGTCGATCGAGTCCGCCACCCCGAAGACGAAGTACTACGGCGAGGGCAAGCCGCTGGAGCCCGTCTACGAGATCGGCAAGAAGTACGCCCTCCTGCGCCCTGCGACGCCCGGCTACAAGGTCATCTCCTCGATCTTCGACAAGGCCGCCCGTGACATCGTCTCCGGCTCCGATGTCAAGTCGACCCTCGACCAGGCGGTCAAGGACATCAATGCCGACATCAAGTCGAATGACGGATACAAGGCCAAGTGAGCCGAGTGGCTTACTGGGCCCCTGATCGTACGGCCGGACAGTAGCCGTACCACCTTTCCACATCAGCATCGATCCGGCGGGGCGCGCGAGCGTCCCGCCGGGAATGGAACCGACATGGCAGCCCCCACCATCACGAGGCGTCGCGGCAGGAGCGCCGCGCTGCGCCGGGAGGCGCGGACGGCGTGGCTCATGAGCTCGCCGGCACTTGTGCTCCTCCTGCTCTTCATGGGCATCCCGATTCTGCTCACCTTCATTCTGTCCTTCACCAACACCCGCCTCATCTCGCCCAACCCGCCGCAGTTCATTGGGATCGAGAACTTCGTCCGGGCCTTCACCGACGACCCGACTTTCATCCGGTCCCTGACGAACACGGCCTTCTTCGCGCTTATCGTCGTGCCCTGCCAGTCCGGTCTCGCCCTGGCGCTGGCGATCCTCGTCAACCAGAAGGTCAAGGGCGTCACGGCCTTCCGCACGATGATCTTCATGCCGGTGGTGACCTCGATGGTCGTCGTCTCCATCCTGTGGAGCTTCTTCTACCAGGACAACGGACTGTTCAACTCGATGCTCAACACCGTCACCGGGGGCGGGTGGACCGCCGTCGCGTGGCTCAGCAACCCCGGCACCGCGATGCCGGCAATCATCCTGCTGTCCATCTGGCAGGCAGTCGGCTTCCACATGATCATCTGGCTCTCCGGGCTGCAGATGATCGACCCGGTTCTCTACGAGGCCGCCGACCTCGACGGCGTCAACGGATGGCAGCGCTTCCGCTACATAACCTGGCCGGGCCTGCACTCGACAATGGTCTTCATCCTCGTCACCATCACGATCGCCGCGCTGGGCCTGTTCGTCCAGGTCGACGTCATGACCTCCGGCGGTCCCCAGGACGCCACCTCGACGATCGTCTACCACGCGGTGCGCAAGGGCTACCGCGAGCAGGACATGGGATACGGCAGCGCCATCTCGCTCATCTTCTTCATCGCCGTCCTGCTCATCAGCCTCATCCAGCGCCGGCTCACCAGGGAGAAGGACTGACATGGCCGCTGAGACAACCGCCGCCTCGACCGCGTCCGTTGACGCACGTCATTCCGCCCATGGGGACCCGCGCCGCCGTGGTCGTGCCGCCACCAGGAGGCGATCCAGGGTCCTGACCTATCTCGGCCTCGTCGTCGCCTCGTGCGTCGCCGTCTTCCCCCTGCTCTTCATGGTCTTCTCCTCCTTCAAGGACGACCAGCAGATCTTCGCCGACCTCGGCTCCCTCAAGGCGTTCCTGCCGACCGGGCACCTGTCACTGAACAACTACTCCGGCGTCTTCGAGCGAGTTCCTGCGGCGCGGTTCATCACGAACTCGCTCGTTGTCACGGTTGCGATCGTCGTGCTCGGTCTCATCGTCAACTCGATGATCGGATTCGCGATCTCCCGCATGCGCTGGAAGGGTAAGAACATCGTGCTCTCACTCGTCCTGGCCACCCTGATGGTTCCCTTCGAGACCATCGCCGTGCCGCTCGTGTACTGGGTCGCCAAGCTGCCCTCAGTGCAGTGGGTGGTCGACGGGTTCCTCGTTAAGCAGGGGATGCTCAACACCTACCAGGTGCAGATCCTGCCCTTTATCGCCAACGCCCTGTCCATCTTCCTGTTCGCTCAGCACTTCGGTGACATCCCGAAGGAGATCGACGAGGCGGCCCGCGTCGATGGCGCGTCCTGGTGGACGATCTACTCACGGATCGTCGTGCCCCTGTCCGGTCCGACCTTCGCCACGGTCGCCATCATCACGATGCTGCCCGCCTGGAACTCCTACCTGTGGCCGCTCATGGTCATCCAGGAGGAGTCGATGCGGCCCGCGAGCGTCGGTATGCAGTACTTCTTCCAACTCAACCCGGTCTGGGGTCAGATCATGGCCTACGGCACGCTCATCACTCTGCCCGTCCTCATCATCTTCGTGCTGTTCCAGCGCTCCTTCGTGGCGTCCCTGGCGGGCACAGCGGTAAAGGGGTGAGCGAATCATGTCTTTGCGGCTTTCCGACCACTGGCTGTGGGACCACTGGATCTGTGACGATGGTGAGCGTTACCACCTCTTCTTCCTCAGGGCGTCACGCGCGCTGCACGATCCGGAGCGGCGGCACTTCCGCGCCTCCATGGGCCACGCCGTCTCCGACGACGCGCGCAGCTGGAGGCTGCTGCCCGACGCCCTGGTCCACTCCGACGGCCCGGCCTTCGACGACAAGGCCATCTGGACCGGCTCCACCATCATCAGACCCGATGGCACGTTGAGGGTCTTCTACACCGGTATCTCTCGAGCGGAGGACGGCCTGGTGCAGCGTATCGGCTGGGCCGACTCCAACGACGGCGTGATCTTCAGACGCTCCTGCAGCGAGCCGCTGGAGGCGGATGCCAGGTGGTACGAAAAGAAGGAGACGGACGCCTCCGGTGCCGAGCACTGGAGGGACCCCTTCGTCTTCGAGCACGACGGCAGGTGGCACATGCTCATCACCGCACGAGCAAGGGGTGCCGAGAACTACCGTGCCGGCGTCATCGGTCATGCCGTCTCCGATGACCTGGATCACTGGCGGATCGGGCCGCCGCTGACCAGCCCGTCGGTTTTCGGACAGCTGGAGGTTTCCCAGAGCAGAAGCGTTGACGGCCACCATCTCCTCATCTTCTCCTGCGGTGACGACATGAAGGCCGAACCCGGCCCCGGCGGGGTGTGGGTCGCCGAGGGGGAGGGGGCGCTGGGGCCTTGGGACATTGATGGCGCCAGGTACGTGCGCCCAGAGCACCTCTACGCCGGTCAGCTGCTTCAGCTGCGCGACGGAGCGTGGGTTTTCACGGGCTTCGAGAACATCGTCCATGGTGAGTTCGTCGGAGCGGCTCCGGACCTGCTGCCATGGGAGGACATCGAGCTTTTGCCGAGAGATGGGCACTAGAGGGTTACGTCGTCGGTTGCCTGGACAACGAGCGATCGGGGTGCCAGCCCAGGACTGGGCACGTCCCTAGCTCACTGCCCTGTGCCGGGTGGCGAGGCAGGCGACGGGGCGTTTCTGTCGGGATCAGGCTGCTCAAAGCGGCCTCCACGCCAACGTCGGGCCGCGCCGGCTGCGGTCGGGAACGTACCTGTCAGTCGAGAACTGCGCCTTCCCGCAGACGACTGGGATCTGACCCCAGTCGTCTGCGGGAGAAGTACGTTCTGGATGGAAAACGCAGTCCTCGATGTGAGCGGCCGGACGTCCTGACCGACAACTAGTTAGGCGCCCCTAAGTGAGATCCGCCTTTCATCGGGTAACGTGTTCAATCCCACCCTGCGGCGCTCCGTCGTGAACTTGCCAGTGTTGAATTCGGAAAGCAAGATCTTGGTTAAACTCGTGGCACGACGGCCAGGGACGCCTCGCAGGTCGACCCTGGGGTCTGTCTGAGGGCTGTCCGGCTCGGTCGGCTTGGCCGACTTGGCAAACAAGGACGTGGTCGAACCGGCCGCAACGGGATCAGGCCGTGAGACGTCGTCAGCGACTAGGGGAGGAGAACAGTCATGGCGCAGAGCGACGAGGACTCTACCCGGGCGCGCGTTCTTGACCTCATCGCTGAGAAGGGTCCGGTGTCGGCGGCGCAGCTCGCCAAGGTCCTCAGCCTGACGCCGGCCGCCGTGCGCAGGCACATCACGGCCCTTGAGGACGCTGAGCAGATCGAGGTTCACACTCCGGCCCAGACGGGTAAGCGTGGGCGCGGTCGCCCGGCCCGGCACTACGTCCTGACGTCCAAGGCCCGCACCTCCTTCGCGGAGGGCTACTCCGACCTGGCCAACCGCGCCCTGCGCTACCTGTCCCAGGTGGCCGGTGACAAGGCTGTCGACTCCTTCGCTGCGGCCAGGGGCCGTGACCTCGAGCGCCGCTACGCCACCGTCGTCGAGGCGGCCGGCAAGGACCCCTCGGAGCGGGCCCGCGCCCTGGCGGACGCCCTGACTCTTGACGGTTACGCGGCCTCGGTGCGCGACGTCGGAGACGGGTCCTTCGCCGTCCAGCTGTGTCAAGGCAACTGCCCGGTACGCGACGTGGCCGGGGAGTTCCACGAGCTGTGCGACGCCGAGACCCAGGCCATCTCCCGGCTGGTCGGCGTCCCGGTCCAGCGTCTGGCCACCCTGGCCGGAGGCGAGCACGTCTGTACCACCCACATTCCGATCGCCATGCCCGCGCTGCGCAAGCGCGCGGTCCGGGCGGCGGCTAAGACGCGAGGCCTTGAGACCAAGCGAATGGAAGGAACCCGATGACACTGCCGACAACCGAGACCACGCGTAGCACCGACGACGAGATCATCGACTCGATCTCGACGAGCTACGACTTCGGATGGCATGACTCCGACGAGGCCGGTGAGAAGGCCAAACGAGGCCTTGATGAGCAGGTGGTCCGCGAGATCTCCTCCATCAAGGGCGAGCCGGAGTGGATGCTGGCCAAGCGTCTCAAGGCCTACTCCACCTTCGAGCGCAAACCCATGCCCACCTGGGGCGTGGACCTCTCCCAGCTCGACATGGATGCCGTCAAGTACTACGTGCGCTCCACGGACCGGCCGGCCAACTCCTGGGACGACCTTCCCGAGGACATCAAGAACACCTACGACCGCATCGGCATCCCCGAGGCCGAGCGCGAGCGCCTGGTGGCGGGCGTGGCCGCCCAGTACGAGTCGGAGGTCGTCTACCACCAGATCCGCGGCGACCTGGAGGAGCAGGGCGTCATCTTCGTGGACACCGACACCGCCGTGCGCGAGTACCCCGAGCTCGTCAAGGAGTACTTCGGGACCGTGGTGCCCGCCGGCGACAACAAGTTCGCCGCCCTCAACACGGCCGTGTGGTCCGGGGGCTCCTTCATCTACGTCCCCAAGGGCGTCCACGTCGAGATCCCGCTCCAGGCCTACTTCCGTATCAACACGGAGAACATGGGCCAGTTCGAGCGCACGCTCATCATCGCCGACGAGGACTCCTACGTCCACTACGTCGAGGGCTGCACCGCCCCCATCTACTCCACCGACTCCCTGCACTCGG
This sequence comes from Actinomyces acetigenes, assembly GCF_031296635.1. NCBI lineage: Bacteria > Bacillati > Actinomycetota > Actinomycetes > Actinomycetales > Actinomycetaceae > Actinomyces > Actinomyces acetigenes. Next base: position 78,462 of record NZ_JASPFC010000009.1, on the reverse strand, counting down.
CGATCGTGGAGATCGTGGTCAAGAAGAACGCCCGCGTGCGCTACACGACCATCCAGAACTGGTCCAACAACGTCTACAACCTGGTGACCCAGCGCGCTACCTGCGAGGAGGGCGCCACCATGGAGTGGATCGACGGCAACATCGGCTCCAAGCGGAACATGAAGTACCCGGCCGTCTTCCTCATGGGCCCCCACGCCCGTGGCGAGGCCCTGTCCATCGCCTTCGCCGGCGCGGACCAGCACCAGGACACCGGCGCCAAGATGGTCCACATGGCGCCCCACACCTCCAGCCACATCGTCTCCAAGTCGATCGCCCGCCACGGTGGCCGCAGCGCCTACCGCGGACTGGTGCAGATCATGAAGAACGCCCGGCACTCCAAGTCCAACGTGCTGTGCGACGCGCTCCTGGTCGATGAGATCTCCCGCTCGGACACCTACCCCTACGTCGACGTGCGCACCGACGACGTCGAGATGGGCCACGAGGCCACCGTCTCCAAGGTGAGCGCCGACCAGCTCTTCTACCTCATGCAGCGCGGGCTGACCGAGACCGAGGCCATGGCCACGATCGTGCGCGGCTTCGTCGAGCCCATCGCCCGGGAGCTGCCCATGGAGTACGCCCTCGAGCTCAACCGGCTCATCGAGCTGCAGATGGAGAACTCGGTGGGCTGACCCACCGCAGCGGATCCTCCCTCGTCAGCCCACTCAGCCTTCGACCTACACCTCATCACACCGGCCTGCTGCCGGCCAAGGAGCACCTCCACATGCCTGAACTCTCCACCGACCACTCGAGCGCCACGCTCGACGGCGCCCACTCCCACGGCGGTCCGCGCTACGTCTCCTCTCGCGCCGACCGCCCCACCTCCTTCGACCCCGCCGACATCCCGGTGCCGCGAGGCCGCGAGGAGGAGTGGCGCTTCACGCCGATGAAGCGCTTCGCCCCGCTGTTCGACCTCGACGCCATCCGTGAGGCCACCGCCGGCCAGGGCGATGCCGGTGTACGTATCGAAGCGGACCTGCCCGACGGCGCGAGCCTTGAGACCGTCGCGCGCAGCGACGCCCGCATCGGCACCGTGGGTGCCCCGGTCGACCGCACCGGCATCACCGCCTGGAACGGCACCGAGACCGCCACCATGCTGACCCTGGAGCCCGGCGCCCAGCTGGAGCGGGCCGCCCGACTGAACATCGTCGGCCAGGACGCCCAGCTCGCCCGCCCCACCGCCCAGCACATTCTTATCGCCGCCGAAGCAGGCTCCAAGGGAACCGTCGTCCTGGACCACACCGGCACCGCCGCCCTGACCCAGGGCGTCGAGGTGACGGTCGCCGACGGCGCCGAGCTCACCCTGGTGACCGTCCAGGGGTGGGAAGACGAGGCCGTCCACGCCTCCAACCACCGGGTCAAGGTCTGCGGCCGCGGCGTCCTCAAGCACGTTGTCGTCAGCCTCGGCGGAGACGTGCGCATCTGCCCCGACCTGGGCTTCTCCGGCGAGGGCGGCCACATCGACGCCTACGGCGTCTACTTCACCGATGCCGGCCAGCACCAGGAGCACCGCCCCTACGTGGCCCACACAGAGCCCCACTGCTACTCACGCGTCACCTACAAGGGCGCCCTCCAGGGCGAGGGCGCGCACGCCGTGTGGGTGGGGGACTGCCTCATCGGGCAGGCGGCCCGCGGCACGGACACCTACGAGCTCAACCGCAACCTGGTCCTCACCGAGGGGGCCAAGGCCGACTCCGTGCCGAACCTGGAGATCGAGAACGGCAACATCGAAGGGGCCGGCCACGCCAGCGCCACCGGCCGCTTCGACGACCAGCAGCTGTTCTACCTGCGTGCCCGCGGCATCCCCGAGACCGAGGCCCGCCGCCTCGTCGTCCTGGGCTTCTTCAACGAGATCGTCGCCGAGATCGGTGTCGATGAGGTCGAGGAGCGCCTCATGGCCGCCATCGAGAAGGAGCTCGAGCTCACCGGACTCATCACCGCCCGCACTGACCAGGACCCCGCCGCCGAGCCGGCAGCCGAGTGACAGGCCGGACCCGCACGACGGTCCGCCCACCCGCAACCAGACCACGAACCAGCTGAAAGAAACGTCGCATGAGCACTCTGCAGATCAAGAACCTCCACGTCCAGGTCGCCACCAACGACGGCCCCAAGCCCATCCTCAAGGGCGTGGACCTGACCATCAACTCCCACCAGGTCCACGCCATCATGGGTCCCAACGGCTCGGGCAAGTCCACCCTGGCCTACTCCATCGCCGGGCACCCCGACTACGAGGTCACCGACGGCGAGGTCCTCCTCGACGGCGTCGACCTGCTGGAGATGAGCGTGGACGAGCGCGCCCGCGCCGGCCTCTTCCTGGCCATGCAGTACCCCGTCGAGGTCCCCGGCGTCACCGTGGCCAACTTCCTGCGCACGGCCAAGACCTCCATCGACGGCCAGGCCCCCAAGGTGCGCCAGTGGGTCGGCGAGGTCAACCAGGCCATGAAGAACCTGCGGATGGACCCCGCCTTCTCCCAGCGCGACGTCAACGCCGGCTTCTCCGGCGGTGAGAAGAAGCGCTTCGAGATCCTCCAGATGGAGCTGCTCCGGCCCCGCTTCGCCGTCCTGGACGAGACCGACTCCGGCCTGGACGTCGACGCCCTGCGCATCGTCTCCGAGGGCGTCAACCGCCTCCATGACGAGTCCGACGCCGGTTTCCTCCTCATCACCCACTACACGCGCATCCTGCGCTACATCAAGCCCGACTACGTCCACGTCTTCGTCGACGGGCGCGTGGTTGAGGCCGGCGGCCCCGACCTGGCCGACCGCCTGGAGGAAGAGGGCTACGACCGCTACCTCGCCTGACAGCCCTCACCGTGCCAGGGCCGACGACGGCGCGCCGCGCATCCAGGCGTCGTCGCCGGCCCCGGCACTAAGGAAGGGGAACTAAGGTTCCTCGTGACCTCAGCCCCCCGCCGTCGGCGACCATGCCCGGAACCGCTCGCACCGAATCGGAAAGGCACGTCATGACCCAGTCCACGGCCCCGCTCACCGGGGCGCCTTCTGCCGGCGCGCTCAACGCGGAGGAGGTCGCCGCGATCCGCGCCGACTTCCCCTACCTGGGCCGGCCCGCCCGCAACGGCGAGGTGCTGGCCTACCTGGACTGGGCGGCCACGAGCCAGAAGCCCGCCGGCGTCATCACCACGGAGGCCGACTTCTACCGCACCTCCAACGGTGCGGCAGGGCGCTCGACCTACCAGCTCGCCGACGAGGCCACCGCCACCTTCGAGGACGCCCGCGACGCCGTCGCCGCCTTCGTCGGAGCGCGTGGCAGCGAGCTCGTCTTCACCAAGAACGCCACCGAGGCCATCAACCTCGTGGCCCTGGCCATCGGGCACGCCAGCCTGGGCCGGTCGGCCGCCCGCGGTGGCGGCCCCTCCGCGGGCGACGACCCAGCGCGGCGCCTCATCATCGGACAGGGTGACGAGGTGGTCGTCACCCGCGCTGAGCACCACGCCAACCTGGTGCCCTGGCAGGAGCTGTGCGCCCGCACCGGCGCCACCCTGCGTTGGCTGGACCTGACCGAGGACGGGCGGATCGATGCCGCCACCTTGGACGTCATCACCGAGCGCACCCGCGTCCTGGCCCTGACCCACGCCTCCAACGTCACCGGCGCGATCAGCCCGCTCGACCTCATCCTCCCGCGCGCCCAGCAGGCCGGTGCGCTCGTCATCCTGGACACCTGCCAGTCCGCCGCCCACCTCCCGCTGGACTTCGGCGCGCTGAAGACCGCCGGCGTGGACGCCATGGTGCTCTCCAGCCACAAGATGCTCGGCCCCACCGGCATCGGTGCGCTCGTGGCCACCGAGGAGCTCCTGGTGGCGATGCCGCCGGTACTCACCGGCGGCTCCATGATCGAGATCGTCACCATGGAGTCGTCGACCTTCATGAGTGGCCCGTCCCGTTTCGAGGCCGGTAGCCAGCCGCTGGCGCAGGCCGCGGGATGGCGCACCGCCGTGGAGTACCTGGCCAGGATCGGCCTGGACCGGCTCCACGCCACCGAGCAGGTCCTGACCCGGCAGGTGCTTGAGGGTCTGACCCAGGTCCCCGGGCTGCGCCTGGTCGGTCCGTCCGACACCACCGACCGCCTGGGTGTGGTCGCCTTCTCCATTGAGGGAGTCCACCCTCACGACGTCGGACAGGTTCTCGACGCCGCCGGCGTCGCCGTGCGCACCGGCCACCACTGCGCCCAGCCGATCCACCAGCACTTCGGCATCCACGCCTCCTCGCGCCTGTCCTTCGGGGCCTGCTCCACGCCCGAGGAGGTGGACCGCTTCCTGTCCGCCATCGCCGACGTCCGACGCTACTTCCAGAGGTGAGCATGAACGAACTCGACCAGCTCTACCAGCAAGTCATTCTCGACCACTCCCGTGAGCGCCACGGCTCCGGCGCCCTGGAGGCCCCGGATGCCACCAGCCACCAGGTCAACCCCACCTGTGGTGACGACGTGACTCTGGGGGTGCGTGTCAAGGACGGCAAGATCGAGGCCGTCGGCTGGGAGGGGGACGGGTGCTCCATCTCCCAGGCCTCCATCTCCGTCATGCACGACCTCGTCAACGGTGCCGACCTGGCCACCGTGGCCCGCCTCGAGGCGGATTTCGATACCCTCATGCACTCGCGCGGCAAGGGCGTCGACGACGCCGTCCTGGACGACCTGGAGGACGGGGCCGCCTTCGAGGGCGTCTCGAAGTACCCCAACCGCGTCAAGTGCGCCCTGCTGGGATGGATGGCCCTCAAGGACGCCCTGGCCAAGTCCGGTGTCGCCCTGCCCGCCGTTGAGCCGAACGACCCCGAGTAGCCCGATCGTCCTGTCGCCACCGTCCGACCCGCGAGGAAGAAGAAAGAAGGAAGAAGCCATGAGTGACAGCCCCAGCGGGATGCCGGCAGCCGCCGACAACCCCATGGCCGCCCAGCAGCCGCCGACCCCCGTCGCCAGCACCGAGGGAGTCGACGTCGCCGCCGTTGAGGAGGCCCTGCGAGACGTCATCGACCCCGAGCTCGGTATCAACGTCGTCGACCTCGGGCTGCTCTACGGGGTGTCGATCGAGCCTGACGGGACCGTCGTGCTCGACATGACCCTGACCACCGCCGCCTGTCCGCTCACCGACGTCATCGAGGAGCAGGCTCAGCAGGCCCTGTCCTTCATCGCCGACAAGGTCCGCATCCAGTGGGTGTGGCTGCCGCCGTGGGGGCCGGACAAGATCACCCCTGAGGGCCGCGAGCAGCTGCGCGCCCTGGGCTTCAACGTCTGAGGCCCCGTCGAGGCCGCCGTCAGGTCAGGTCCTCCTCGACACCGAGGATCGCCTCACGCAGGACGCGCGCGTGGCAGTGGACGTGGTCGTGACCGGCGAACAGGAGCGTCACCCGCCCTGTGAGGGCCTCGTGACGCAGCTGCTCGACGGCGGCGACCGCCTCGGGCCTCTCGGTGAGCTCGTCCCGGTAGGCCTCGACGAACTGGGGCCAGGGCAGGTCCCCACTGTGGAAGGCCCGCCGCAGCTCGGTCGTGGGGGTGGCGTCCTTGGCCCACTCGTCGAGGGCGGCGCGCTCCTTGGAGACGCCACGGGGCCAGAGCCGGTCCACCAGGACCCGTACTCCGTCCTCGGCGCTGGGCTCCTCGCGGATGCCTTTGAGGATCACGCTGTCTGACGAGGGAAGATGCTGGCTCATGCCTGCGACGCTACTCTCCTCAACTGGTGGCGCGGTCCCATCGGCTCGTAGCGAACCGGACGTGCTCGAGGGGCGCTTACTCGCTCGAGCGCCAGCGATCAATCGCGGTGAGGAACTCGCGTTCCAAGGCCCGGGTGAGTCGTGCATCGGGGTAACCGGTGGCGCCGATGAGGCCGAAGAGTCCCCGCACCGACTCGGTGTCGACACTGCTGGCCAGGGCTGCAAGGCGCTCAGGCGGCAGCCGGGCCTCCATCCGGGAGATCATGGCCTGGGCGCGCTGCTCGATCTGTGCGTCCGACATCTCGGCCGGATCCTGGGCGTAGAGGGCCAGTGACTCCGCGTCGTAGTCAGGATCGGGGTCCATGAAGAGGAACTCCGCCTCCGGCGGCATCTGGCCGCGGTAGCAGGCCAGGTCGGTCAGGTCGCGCTCCTTGCGCACGGCGCAGCGGGTGGCCTCGTCGGCAGCGGCCAGCTCGAGCCGGTCGAAGAAGGCCGCCATGCGCGGGGACATCGGTGAGACAGTCGAACCGGCCCTGGCTCGCTCCAGCAGACCGGCGAGCATGTCCCTCTGTCTGGTCACCTCGGCCAGGTGATCCTCGACGGCGGCCAGGGCCCCGGCCAGGTCCTCGACCACGGAGCCGGCCGCCGCGCGCGCTTCGTCGCTCCGCTCGACGTCGGTTATCTCGGGCTCGTCGAGGACGCGTGTGATGGTCTCCAGGGACACGCCGGCCTGGACCAGCCAACGAATCCGGGAGAGCCGGGCGACGTGGCTCAGGTCGTAGTCGCGCCAGCCGCCACGTTCACCGGGAACCGGAAGCAGCCCCAGCGAGTGGTAGTAGCGCACCGTGCGCACGGTCGTCCCGGTCAGCTCGGCGATCTCAGCAACGCGCATGGAAACAGTCTCACACGGCACCCGAACCCTGAACTATTCGGATCCGCTTGGTGAGGGACGAACCATGGGGAGCGCGAACCGTTTGCCGGGGCATGCCCGCGTTGCTACTGTGCCCGCGTGATGACAGGCGGATCAGGTACCGACGGCGGCAGTGGCGCCCCGTCTCGCCCTGAGCAGGTGGGAGGGTCCTGGTGAACGGCACGCGAGGCAACCTGCAGGTCGGTGACCTGCTCCAGGGCAGTGCAGGCGCCCTGTCGGTCAGAGGCTGCCTGCTCTTTAAGGAGTGGGACTCCCAGGACCACTGCTTCTACTACTGGGAGGAGTGGCAGCTCGTCGGAGCCAGCAACGCCGACACCTGGGTCGAGGTCGATCACGATCCCGGCGAGGTCCTCTTCTACGAACCCGTTCGTCTCCAGGAGAAGATCGAGCCGTGGGCCCTGACCGTCGGCCAGATGATGCAGCTGACGATCGACGGCGTCCTGCACCGGGGCATGGTTGAGGAGGTGACCACCGGAACGCTCGAGAACGTCATCGGTTCGCCGGTGTGTCCACTCAACATCGGCGAGACCATGACCTACGCCGAGGTGCGGTTGACGGACCCGGCCGGTGTGACCAGCAGGCTGACCATCGACAGTCACCGTTTTCGTGACCTCCTGGCCTACCGCAAGACCTCCTTGTCCACTGCTCAGCAGAAGCAGCTCTTCGGACGGGTCCTGTACAACCGCCGATCCGCTGCCGGAAGAACTGGCCGGAACATCGGATGCGTGGTCGTCGCCGCCTTCGTCAGTATCGTGCTCGTTGGCGGACTGTTCTCCGCGTGCTCCAACCCCAGCCGCTCCAGTGGCGACGCCGATCCCACCAGCACCTCGCACTCGGGCTCCTCGCGGAGCTATCGTCACCGCCCGGTCTACGGGGGCGGCGGAGGCGGAGTCGGCAAGTAGGCCCGCCCCATCGGTGACGGCCTGCCCTCAATATGTTGTCGACGGTGGGGGAGTGAGGATGGGGACCTCACCCCGTTTGTCGGCTGCCTGCCTCGTTGCTACCGTGCTCGCGTGAGTGTGGTGAGCCTGTGTTCTGTCAGCTATAAGATCAGTGGCGGCGAGCCGCATGCGCTCAACGATCTGTCCACCATGGAGTCGATTCTCCTGACCGCCGCCCGGACGGCGGGACTGACGGCCGTCTCCAGCGCTCACCACCGCTTCGAGCCCCAAGGGCTGAGCGCCGTCATCATTCTGTCCGAGTCTCATATCGCCGCCCACACCTGGCCCGAGTCCGGAACCGGCTACGTGACGCTCACCAGCTGCCGTACGCTGTCCTCCGCGCAGATCGAGGCCGTGGGGGAGATGGTACGCAGGCGCCTGCGGGCCCAGCAGGTAACCAGCTCGGGGATCACGCTGTGAGTATCAGAGGCGATCTGAGAGTCGGTGAGACACTTCGGGGTTCCCTGAGGAAGAGGAGCCGCTCCTACACCGTCATGGGACGAGTTGTCCTGAAACGACGGGATCAGGGAAGCCGGCGCTTCATCCGGTGGGAGCAGTGGCGCCTGATCGACGACGATGGTCAAGAGTTCTGGCTGGAGATCCGCCGAGATACCAACAAGGTTGTTCTTCACGAGCCGGTTCCTGTTAAGCCGACGATCGATCCGCTCACGCTCGAGGTTGGTTGGACCCGGAAGCTGAGAGTCCGTGGCCGGCCGTGCACCGTTGAGGTCAAGGACGTGCGCCGCGCTGAGATCGACTACGAGACCGGGGCCATCAGTCATCCGAATGGCGCTCTTACCACGACGACGTGTGCCGAGCTCCGCGTGGTGGATGCGCAGGGATCGATCTCCACCATGGTGGTCGATGCGCATCGCCTCCAAACCCGTGAGGTCTATAGCCAAACCCTCCTGTCCTCCTCGCAGCAGTACAAGGTCTTCGGTAGGCCAGTGTCCCGACCGTGGTGGATACCCAGTTTCGTGCGAAGGCTCTGGCGGTGGTTCCCCGCGGCGATCTCCGGGACGAGCGGAAGCGAGTGGGCCCCCGTGTTCTGGATCGTCCTGATGTTCGTTGCGCTGGTGCTTGCCGAGCTGATTGATGACGATGGGGGCTTCATCCCCTCAGGAGGCGGCGTCTCCTTCCAGAACCGCTCGGTCTACGGCGGCGGGGGCGGCGGCGTCGGAAAATAACCTGGAGCCCACTCACCCAACCCCTCGACGGTCACACACGAAGGAGAAGACATGTCGCTCATGACCATCGCCGACCACTCATCGGTCGACCTCAACTGGCAGTCACTGCTGAGCACCATCGTCTACGCGGTACTCGGAGTGGTCCTGCTCATGGTGTTCGCGCTGCTCGTCAACCGCATCTTCCGCCTCGACCTCAGACGCGAGCTCATCGAGGACCAGAACATCGGCCTGGGGGTCGCCTTCGCCGGCACGGCGCTGGCCATCGCGATCATCATCGCGGCCACCATCCTGAGCTGAGCGGCGAACCATGACCCACGGCCGAATCGGGCGACGGGAGAACGTCGCCCTGTTCACTGCTGCTCTGCTTGCCGCGATCGGCGGACTCATCTACGAGCTCATCCTGGGCACGGCCGCCTCCTACCTCCTGGGTGACTCCGTCCTCAGCTTCAGCCTCGCCACCGGCATCACCCTGTTCGGCATGGGAATCGGCTCGCTGCTGGTCAACCGCTTCCACACCGCACCGGCGGTCGTCTTCGGCGTCAGTGAGGTGCTCCTGGGCCTCATCGGCGGCAACTCCGTCCTCCTGCTGTACCTGGCCTTCGGGCGCACCCGACTGCACTGGGTCGTCTTCGGCGGCATCAGCCTGACCATCGGCATCCTCATCGGCCTGGAGATCCCGCTGCTGGTGCGGACCTTCGCCGCCTTCGGACGCCGCTCGACCAGTGAGCTGCTCGGCAAGGTCATGGCCATCGACTACTTCGGCTCATTGGTGGCCTCCCTGGTCTTCCCCCTGGTGCTCCTCCCGCAGCTCGGGCTCATGCGCGGGGCCTACCTGGTCGGGGCCCTCAACGTGCTGGTCGCACTGCTCGTCCTGCTCCAGGTGCGCACACCTCGCAAGATCCTCTGGGCGGCCACCGCCGCCGTCGTGGCACTGGTCTCCATGTTCGCAGCCGCCAACCGCATCGAGCGCAGCGTGGAGGCGCTGACCTACAACGACCCGATCGTCTACTACCAGCAGACCGCCTACCAGAAGGTCGTCCTCACCCAGTATCAGGACGACCTGCGCCTGTACCTCAACGGCCAGCTCCAGTTCTCCAGCCTGGACGAGGCCAGGTACCACGAGACCCTGTCCGCCAGTGCCATGACCTCGGTGAAGGATCCTGCCCACGTCCTCGTCCTCGGTGGCGGCGACGGCCTGCTGGCCCGGGAGATCCTGCGCTACCCCAGCGTCACGGACATCACCGTTGTGGACATCGACCCCGACGTCACCGAGCTGGCGCGGAGCAACCGCCTGCTCAAGGACCTCAACCACGCCTCCCTGTCCGACCCCAGGGTCAAGGTCGTCAACGACGACGCCTTCACCTACGTCCAAGACTCCAAGGCGACCTACGACGTCGTTCTCATTGACCTGGTCGACCCCTCCAACGAGAAGCTCGCCAAGCTCTACTCCACCGAGTTCTACCGGAACATCGAGGCGCGCCTGGCACCCGAGGGCGTCATGGTCACCCAGGCCACCTCCACCTTCTTCTCGCCCCACGCCTTCTCCACAGTGGCCAGCACCGTTGCAGCCGCTCAGCCGGATCGACAGATCCTGCCCTTCTCCACCAACATCCCCTCCTTCGGGGAGTGGGGCTTCATCCTGTCCACCAAGACGCCGCAGAACCTCATCAGCCAGCCGCTGCCAAAAGGCCTGACCTACCAGGACCGGCAGACCCTGAAGTTCATCATGCGAACCAAACCAGCCCATACCGAGGCCATGGAGCCCTCCACCCTCCTGCATCCGCGGATCGTCGAGGTCTACAACCAAGACATGCGGCAGTGGCGCTACTACTGAACCATTCAGGTATTCGTCCGTGCAGGTGTCGCGGAGAGATCCGCCGCTATCTGCTGCCCACCGAGACCGCGAGCTCACGTCCCCAGCTGCGGGCGTCGCTCTCCTGGCCGGCGGCCAGCGGGCCCTTGCTCGCCGCGACCACGAAGCTCCTGACCAACGCCGTGCGCCTCCCCTGTTGACGCTGCAGCGCCTTGGCGATCGCCTTGGCCGCTGAACCGCTGAGCCAGCCCTTGGAGATGACCGTGTCGAAGGCGACGACATCGGTGGAGACCGGGACCGTGGCAGTCCTCAGCCACTCGCCGACCCCCGGGGAGACCTTGCCCGGTCCCGCCTGCGCACGTGCCTTGGCCCGCGTGGCCGCGGTCGGCAGGCCCCGGTTGTGAGTGGGAGCTCCCAGGATGAGCAGATCGAGGTCTGCCGGCAGGGCGCCCGGAGCCCCATTGACGTCGTCGACCTGGGCCTCGACGCCGCCCTCAATCAGTCCGGTGGCGACGGCCTCGGCGACGGCCCGGGTGTTGCCGAAGCAGGACTCAACAATGATGAGTGCCCTCCCGGTCATGGTGTCCTCCTGAAGACTCGTACCGGCGATGTCGCTGGTGACGGGGGTGTCATGAGCCCACTGTCGGGTGCGACGCCACGTCACACGCAAACGGGGCCCGCCGCGCAGAAGGCGGCGGGCCCCATCAGGCCGAGAGGATCGGCGGGAAGGCAGGACGAGCCAGGGCGACGAACGGCGTCGCCGCGTTGGTCTCAGAGCTGGGAGGCGTCGACGGCGAAGGTGTTGCAGGCCTGCATCGAGCCGGAGTTCATTCCGGTGGTGAACCAGCGCACGCGCTGCTCGGAGGAACCGTGGGTCCACGTGTCGGAGTCGACGTGCCCCCTGGCCCGCTCCTGGATGTGGTCGTCGCCCACGGCCTCGGCCGCACCCAGCGCACCCTTGATCTCCTCACTACTGGGGCGGTTGAGGAAGGGCTTGCCGGTGTCCGGGTCCGGGGTGGAGGAGGCGTGATTGACCCAGATCCCCGCGTAGCAGTCCGCCTGGAGCTCCAGCCGTACCGAGTCGGAGGTCGCACCGCTACCTGAGCGGTCGGCCTTGGCCATCTGCCCGGTCAGGTGCTGGATATGGTGGCCGAACTCATGGGCCACGATGTACTCCTCCGCCAAGGGCGTGTCAGTGGCCCCCAGGGAGCGCTCCATCTCGGAGAAGAAGCTCATGTCCAGGTAGACCGTCCGGTCCCCTGAGCAGTAGAAGGGACCCACCGCCGAGGATGCGTTGCCGCAGGCCGAGGAGATCTGGGTGCCGTCCCACAGGACGAACTCGGGCTTGGCGTACTTGAGCCCCGCCTGGGCGGGCAGCTGCTCGGTCCACACCGCGTCGAGGGACTCGGCGGTGGCCACCATGCGGCACTGGGTGTACTTGTTGGCGCTGTCCCCGCTGGTGCACACGGAGGTGTCGATCGATGAGGCCGTCGACGTTGTCGTCCCAGTCTGCTGCTGCGTCCCCAGCATGGAGGTCAGGTCCACTCCCGTGAGCTGGGAGATGAGGACGACGGCGATGACGGTCAGGATCGAGCCGCCACCGATCATGGCGCCCCGGCCTGCGCCGGAACGGGTCTGGACCCGGTTGGGGTCGAGCTGGATATCGCGGTTGAAGGACACTTGCCACCTCTGAGAACACGCCTGCAATGAGGCTCGGACGACGCCCACGCTACCGTGACACCGTCACCGGTGCGAAGCGGGAACACCGAGGAGAATAATGGCGGGAGCCTGCACGGGCCCTGGAAGACCCGGTCGGGGTAGCCTGATGCCGTGCTCTACGACCTGATGTACAAGACCGTGCTCACCCGTATCGACCCCGAGCTGATCCACGACGTGTGCCTGGACGCGATCGAGGTCACCGGCAAGGTTCCCCTCGTCAGAGACGTGGTGCGCCAGATGTGGGGGCGCCGGCCGGCCTTCCCCGTTCCCTCGGCCAACCAGGGCGGTCCCTTCGCCCGTCCCGTGCCCGGCATCCTGGGACTCGCAGCGGGGATGGACAAGGAGGGGCAGGCCGTTGAGGGCCTGGACATGCTCGGCTTCGGCTTCATCGAGGTCGGCACGTTCACCGCCCACCCCCAGGGCGGCAACGACAAGCCCCGCATGTGGCGCTACCCGCAGATGCGCGCCGTACGCAACCGCATGGGCTTCAACAACTCCGGGGCGGATGAGGCCGCCAAGCGCCTGCGGGCCCTGCGCCGCACCCCGCGAGGACGCTCCATCGTCGTCGGTGCGAACATCGGCAAGACCAAGGTGACCCCGCTTAACGAGGCGGTGGACGACTACCGCTACTCGGCCGCAGCAGTGGCCCGGTGGGTCGACTACCTCGTCGTCAACGTCTCCAGCCCCAACACCCCCGGGCTGCGCAGCCTGCAGAGCGTTGAGACGCTGCGCCCGATCCTCGAGGCGGTGCGCGAGGCCGCCGACCACGCCGCCAGGCGGCACGTCCCGCTCCTGGTCAAGATCGCCCCCGACTTGGCTGACGAGGACATCGACGCCGTTGCGCAACTGGTCCTGGACATGGGGCTCGACGGGGTGGTGGCCACCAACACGACCATCGACCACGACCTGGGGGAGGGCGGCCTGTCCGGTGCCCCTCTTCTTCCCCGCGCTCTGGAGGTCGTGCGCCGTCTGCGCCGCGGGCTGGGGCAGGAGCCCACGATCATTGGCGTCGGCGGCATCTCCTCCGTCATGGACGCCGAGCTCATGCTCGACGCAGGAGCGGACCTGCTTCAGGCCTACACGGCCTTCATCTACAACGGTCCCGCCTGGCCGGGGCGCATCAACCGGGCCCTGGCCACCGGCTCCGCCGCTCGAACGACTGCCTGAGCCCCAGGCGACCGGGGCCGTCCCAAAGCGGACCGGAACGGATCAGGAGGGGTACTGGCCCCGCTTGACCAGGGTGGCGGGACGGCGCCAGCGCCGCAGCATGAAGCAGCGCGACATGACGTAGAAGAGGATCGTCCCCTCGTCCTTAACCCGCTCCTGGCCGAACTTCGCGGTCAGGCGGCGGCGCAGGCGCGCCCAGCACCAGACTGCGTCGGCGATCGCCGCCAGCAGGTAGCCGTTCATCGCCAGCACTGTGTAGAAGCTGATAAGCGGGTAGTGGGGCAGGATACGGGTGAACCCGAAGGAGATGATGAGCAGAACGAAGACGAGGGGCATGAAGTACTCGCCCAGACAGAAGCGCGCGTCGACGTAGTCACGGATGTAGCGCTTGACCGGCCCCTTCTCCCGGGACGGGAGGTACTTCTCCTCACCGGTGACCATGGCCTCGTTCTGACGCTTCCAGGCGGCTTCACGGGCCGCTCGCGCCTCCCGCTTGGCGGCCGCACGATCCTTGGGGACCACCGGGTGCAGGTTCTTGGCCTGCTGGTCCTTACGCCGGGGCGTGGGGCGTCCCTTGCCACCGGGCTTGGGGGAGGGCTCGGCCACGGGCTCCGGCTCAGGGGTCTGGCTGCGCTTCTTGAACAGGCTCACGGTGCACAGACTAGCGGCAGCGGCGCGATACCCTGAAAACCATGATCACCGTTGATGCCGTGCGCACCGCCGTGCACACCTCCATGCCCACCATCGTCTCCGACCTGACGGACCTGGTCGCGATCCCCTCGGTCTCCGCCTCCAGCCACGACCAGTCCCAGGTCCAGCGCTCCGCCGAGGCAGTGGCCGCGCTCCTGCGCGACAGCGGTCTGGATGCCGAGATCCTCTCGGTGCCCGCCCCTGACGGGACCCCCGGCCGGCCCGCCGTCCTGGCCCACAAGGCCGGCCCCGACGGCAGCCCGCACGTCCTGCTCTACTCCCACCACGACGTCCAACCCGTCGGCGACCCGACCGGCTGGGACCAGGCCGACCCCTTCACCGCCGAGCGGCGCGGGGAACGGATGTTCGGACGCGGAACCGCTGACGACAAGGCCGGCGTCATCACCCACGCCCACGCCCTGCGCATCCTGGCCTCCCTGGCCGACGGCGAGCTGCCCTGCGCCGTGACGGTCTTCATCGAGGGTGAGGAGGAGGTGGGCAGCCCCTCCTTCGAGAACTTCCTGACCACCCACCGCGACCGGCTGGCCTCCGACGTCATCGTCGTGGCCGACTCCTCCAACTGGAAGGTCGGCACCCCGTCCCTGACCACCACGCTGCGCGGCGTCATCCAGGTCGACGTCCGCCTCGACATGCTTGACCACGCGCTTCACTCCGGTCAGTACGGCGGCCCCGTGCTGGACGCCGCCACCGCCATGTGCCGTCTGATCGCCTCCTGCCACGACGAGGCCGGTGACGTCGCCGTGGCCGGGCTGGTCAGCCGGTCCCAGGCCGACGCCGACTTCCCCGACTACCCGGAGGCCGACTTCCGTGCCGACGCCGGAGTCCTTGACGGTGTTGAGCTGTCCGGCACCGGTGACCTCACCGCCCGGCTGTGGACCAAGCCCTCCCTGACGCTCATCGGCATGGACGTCACGCCCCTGGACCTGGCCGGCAACGTCCTGACGCCATCGTGCACGGCCCGGCTCTCGCTGCGCATCGCACCCGGGCAGGACCCGGCCGCGGCCCAGGAGGCCCTGGTCACCCACCTGGAGAAGCACGTGCCCTTCGGGGGCCGTCTGACCGTCACCGGCCGTGAAGCCGGGCCCGCCTTCGACGGCTCCGAGGTCACCCCCGCCTCCGAGGCTGCCCACTGGGCCCTGTCCACGGCCTGGGATACCGAGGCCGTCAACATCGGACAGGGCGGCTCCATCCCCTTCATCGCCACCCTCAAGGAGACCTTCCCCGACGCCCAGGTGCTCGTCACCGGGATCGAGGACCCCGACACCCGGGCCCACAGCGAGAACGAGTCCATGCACGTGGGCGAGCTCGAGCACATCGTGGTCGCCGAGGCCCTCCTCCTGGCCCGCCTGGGCGGCGCCATCAGCTCATGACGACCGGTGCTCGCCGAGCCCGCCACCGGAGACCGAGCACATGAAGGTTCTTCTCGCCCCTGGTGGGCTGTGGCCCGAGCCCGCTGGAGTGCCTCTGGCGGGCTCGGGACCAGGTCTTGCCCCGGGCCACGTTGCCTCCTGCCTGGCGCGTGGCTGGCGGGAGGTGCGCCCCCACGACTCCCTGACCCTGCTGCCCGTGGCGGACGGCGGACCAGGCTCGGCTCAGGTGATCGCCCCTGAGCAGGTCGCCTCTCGGGAGGTCATTCAGGGGCGGGGACCGCTCGGACAGGTCAGAGAGGTCGACCTGGTGCGTCTGCTTCCCAAGCCGACACCATCCGGTAACCGGCGCCGCGGCGAGGCAAGCACCTGGTTCCTGGACGCCGCTCGGCTCCTGACGCTTCCTGCCGATCCCGATGAGGCGGCCCAGGAGGCGCTGGAGGGGAGTACCTCCGGCCTGGGAGGAGTGATCGGAGCCGCCCTGAGCCGTACCGGGCCCTTGGACACGCTCCTGGTGGGGTTGTCGCGCTCCGCCGTTCACGACGGGGGCCTGGGAGTCATGGACGCGCTCGGGGGCCTGCGAGTGGCCAAGGACCTGCTGTCGCGCCGCAGCCTCGGACTCGTTCTGGCCGACGACATCGCCCTGGGAGGCATGAACGGTGCCGGGGCGGCCCTGACGAGCATCACCTCCATCAGCCCTGAGCTGGCACAGGAACTGGACCGCCGCGCCTGCTCCCGCGCGATGGAAGTCGTCAGCGCGGCCCAGGACCTCGATCCCGGTGCCGTCGGCCCACGAAGGTCCCTGCCTGTCGTCTCCGCGCTCAACGACGTCGGGCCCTCCGCCTCCGAGCACGCGCCGAACTCCGCCGGGAACGCTCGCCTGAGCGCGTCTTCCTGGGGAACCGGGGCGGGCGGGGGCAGCGCCCTGGTGCTGCGGGCCCTGGGTGCGTGGGTGCGGCCCGGTGCGCGAGCCATGGCGGAGATCCTCGCTCTGAGCGACGCCGTCCGCGGTCAGGACCTGGTCGTCGCGGCCTGGGGAGAGCTCTACGACGTTCTGGCCGACGGCGTCGTGGGCGTCGTCGGCCAGCAGAGCGCCTCGCAGGCGCTGCCGTGCATTGTGGTGTGCGGGCGCTGCGCCGTCAGCCGCGGTGAGCTGGCCGCTGCCGGCGTCACCACCGCCTACGGGCTGCAGGAGGCTCATGCCACCGAGCCCTGGGATGCGACTGACTCTCACCGGCTGGAGTCACGGCTGACGGACCTCGGCACCCGGCTGGCCCGCACGTGGTCGCGCTGACCGGACGTTTCGCGCCAGGGCGCCGCTGCGAGCGGCGGGCGGCTCAGTCGATGGGGGCCGCGGCGGTCGAGTCGCGCACGATGAGGTCGGGGGCGAAGAGCATCTCGGTGTCGGCCGGCCGCTGCCCGTTGAGCTGTGCGAGGAGCGTGGAGACAGCCGCCCGGCAGATGGACTCCACGGGGCTGGCGCACCGTGCTCAGCGGCGGGTCGGTCATGGGGATGAGCGGTGAGTCGTCGTAGCCGATGACGGAGACGTCGTGAGGTACTGACCTGCCTGTCTGGCGCACCCCGTGAACCACGCCCAGGGCCATGACGTCCGAGGAGCACACGATGCCGGTGCAGCCCTGCTCCAGCAGGTGAAGGGCTGCGCTGACGCCGCCCTCGTAGGTGTAGAGCGTCTCCACGATCCGCAGCGGCTCCTCGGGCAGGCCCTCGCTCATGGCATCCTCGTAGCCGGAGCGCTTGCGCTGAGCCGGCACCATGCGCATCGGCCCCATGGCCAGACCGATGCGCTGGTGCCCCAGGGCGATGAGGTGATCGACTGCCATCCGGGTCGCCCGTCGGTCATCGGTGGCGAAGCCCGGGGCCTTGATGGTCGGCGCGTTGCCGTTGACCGTCACCAGCGGCACGCCGCGCTCACGTAGGCGCTGGTAGCGGGTGACGTCGCCGGTGGTGTCCGCGTGACGGCCGGAGACGAAGATGATGCCGGCGACACCGCGGTCCACGAGCATCTCGATGTACTCGTCCTCGCTGATACCGCCGGGGGTCTGGGTGCACAGCAGGGGAGTGTGCCCGGAGGGCGCCAGGAGCTGCTCGATCTGCTGGGCGAACAGCGGAAAGATCGGGTTGCTCAGCTCGGGCACGATCAGCCCCATGAGACCGCGGGAGGTCTGGTGCACCGACTCGGGACGCTCATAGCCCAGGATGTCGAGCGCTGCGAGCACCTGCCGGCGGGTCGAGTCCGCCACGTTGGACTTTCCATTGAGTACACGCGAGACAGTCGCTGTGGAGACACCCGCCTGGTCGGCGATGTTGGTGAGAGTGAGTCTCTGCGGCATGAGTGAATCCTACGAAGAACGGTCAGGATGGAGGGGCTGATTCGCGTGCACCGACACTGGATCGTCGCGTCCCTCGACTGACCATCATCGCAGGTCATGTGCCGTTCGTGGGAATCCGTGACGGGCATGTGGCGCTGACAGTCCCTAATCGACGGCCGACGGGGGTGGGGGACGTGCGAAGGCACCCGACCATGATCAGCCCTTGACCGCGCCCGAGATCGATCCTCCGACGATGTAGCGCTGCAAGTACTGGAACAGGGCGATCACCGGGGCCATGGTGAGGACCGCCCCGGCGGCGAAGATGCCCAGGTTGTTGGAGCGGTCGCCGGCTAGCATGCCGTAGAGCCCCACTGCGAGCGTCTTCTGAGAATCGTCGGTCAGAATGATCGAGCCCAGGAGGAACTCGCTGATGACGCCCACGAAGGCCAGCAGGAAGGTGGTGGCGATGATCGGCTTGAGCGTGGGCAGAAGGATGATGCGGAAGACCTGCCAGTGCGTGCAGCCATCGATGATGGCGGCCTCATCGAGCTCGCGGGGAATCGTGTCGAAGGTTCCCTTGATGAGCCACACCTGCCCCAGTGCCCCGCCCATGAGCGCCAGGCTGTAGCCGGCCAGGGTGTTGAGGCCAAGGAAGGGGACTACCTGGCCGATGTCGGAGATCATCGTGTAGATGGCGATCATGGAGAGGATCGCGGGGAACATCATGATCAGGAGCAGGGCCAGCAGGCCTCCACGGCGCCCTGCGAAGCGGAACCGGGAGAAGGCGTAGGCCCCCAGCAGGGACAGGAAGACCTGGGCGGTGGCCACCACGGTGCAGATGATGATCGTGTTGAGGTACCAGCGCAGGAATGGGCCCCGTACCCCGGACAGCAGGTTCTGGTAGTTGACCAGACTCACCTTGGTGGGGATCAGACCGGTGGATGCCACCGTGCCCAGGGGGTTGAGTGAGGCGGAGATGACGTAGAGGACGGGGAAGGCGCCGAAGACCAGGGCGATGACGCCGACGACGTGTCTCCAGCCGATCTCCCGGAACCAGCGTGAGAACGGCATGTGATTCTCGACGACGGCGCTCTCCTCGGAACCCTTGGATGCGGACTGGGGCACGGACTGCGATGAGGTGCTCATGGTGATGATGTTCTTTCCGAGGTCGGCTGGTCAGTTGACGTCTTCGAGCTTCTTGGTGGCTCGGAACTGCAAGGCGGCCAGGACACCGGTGACGGCGAACAGGACCACGGAGACGGCCGAGGCGAATCCGAAGTCCGAGCCGGCACGGCCGAAGGCAATGCGATAGACCATGGAGATGAGGATGTCGGTTCCGCCTCGCGTGTACTCCCCAGCCGGGAAAGGTCCACCCTCGGTCAGCAGCTGGATGGCATTGAAGTTGTTGAAGTTGAAGGCGAAGGTACTTACCAGCAGGGGGGCGACGGCGACCAGGAGCAGCGGGGTGATGATGCGCCATGTGGCCTGCATGCCACTGGCGCCGTCCATCTTTGCCGCCTCCTTGACATCGCCAGAGATGGACTGCAGAGCGCCGGTGCACACGATGAACATGTAGGGGAAGCCCATCCACGTGTTGGTCAGCAGGACGGCGACCTTGGCCATGGTCGGGTCGGACAGCCACGGGATACTGAGGTGCAGCATCCGGTTGATGAGGCCGAAGTCCTGGTTGTAGAAGTTCGACCACACGAGCAGCGAGATGAAGCCGGGGACGGCGTAAGGCAGCAGGAGGAAGGAGCGGTAGAGCTTCTTCCCCTTGATGCGATCATCATTGAGGGTCAGCGCCAGGAAGAAGCCGAGGCCGAAGGTGAGAAGCACCGATCCCAGGGCGAAGACGATGGTCCACGCGAAGGCCTTGAGGAACTGGGAGGCCAGGTTGCCCTCAGTGAAGAGCCGCGAGTAGTTGGCCAGTCCCACGTTCTGTTTCCAGGACTGGGCCAGGCGCTCGCCCTTGGCGTTGACGAAGTGCTCAGACAGTCCCACCTTCTTGATCGAGTAGACGTCCCCGGTGACGGTGTTGGTGATGGTGTCGGAGGACTCGTTGTAGACCATCCGTTTGGTTCCCTCGAACGCGGTCCTGACGCCCTGAACCTTGACCGTGGTCTTGTCCGTGAAGGGAACCGACATGGTGCTGATGTCCTCGTAGGCGGTGTTGATCTGCCTGGGGGAAAGGATCGTGTATCCCTCCGCCTTGGTCACCACGCCGTTGTCAACGGTCACGGTGCTGGCATCGACCTTCTCCAGCTTCTTCCCGTCACTTCCTCGCAGCACCTCCTTGGTCTGCGGATTGACAAGGAACAGTGAGAAGGGCCCTTTGTTGACGTCGCCGTCGGTCGCAACCGACAAGCCATAGGTAGGGGAGTCCTCCGTGCGGACCATGGAGTTGTTGGTGATGGAGGTGATGGCCTCCTCCTTGGTTCCGCGATACCCGTCTCCGAAATTGGTGAAGGAGGTCTGAATGGTCAGCAAGATGGGGATGATGAGGAAGACGGTGAGGAAGAACGTTCCGGGGAAGAGGTACTTGGCGGGTACGAATCGCCTGGTCGAGTACAGCAGGAACATGGCCCCCGTGGCGATGACGACGACTGCCAGCCACAACCACATCCGGTAGGCGATAAGAAGCGGGACGAGGTAGATCGCTGCGACCAGCGTGAGGGAGAGCACCATAATGCGACCGACAAGACCTCTGATGGTCGTGGTCTTTTCCCTCGGGGTGGTGGATGCGGACGTCATTATCTGCGGGTCCTTTCCAGAAGTGGGAAAGCAGGATGAGGAATAACCGGGTGTGTGGAGAAGCGTTCCGCCTCGGCGCAGGCGACGGGTTATGAACCGTTGATCGACGCCTGGATGGTCTTGCCGACCCCTGTCATGGTGCTCGCAGGGTCGGCGCCTGCGACGATGTTGGCCTGAGCGCGTCCAAAGGGTTCCCACACTGAGGACATGGCGGGGATCGCGGGCATGGGCTCAGCCTTGGCGGAGAGATCCGCGAAGGTGACCATGTCGGGTTGCTCCGTCTTGAGCTTGTCCGCGAGGTCCTTCTGGGCCGGAGGCAGCTCGTTGGAGGGGAACATCGCCGCCGCAAAAGTCATGTCCTTAGCCGCGTCGGCCACGAAGGTCTCGGCGAACGCCTTGTTCTTTCCGTTGGAGGCCACATAGAAGCAGTTGACTCCCACGAAAGGACAGGCCTGGCTGTCCTTGATATCTTTGAATCCCGGAATCCTAGTGAGCTGGTAGTCGATGCCGGCCTTCTTGATGTCCGCCAGAGCCCATGGCCCCGAGATGAGGTAGGGGGCCTTGCCGTCTGTGAACAAGGAAATGTGGTTGGCGGCTGTGACTGACTTTCTGAGGACTCCCTGCTGGCCGAGCTGGCGGATCTTTTCCGCGGCCTTGATGGATCCCTCCTTGCCGATACCGAGGTCCTCGGGATTGTAGGAGCCGTCCTGGTTCTTACCGAACAGGTAGCCGCCGCCGGCGGTATAGATCGGCTCCATGTTGTAGGCGTCGCCCTTCTCGTCAATGGCCTGAGACAGGACGAGCTCGGTTCCGGCCGCCTTGCCCGCCTCGATCATCTCCTCAATGCTGGCCGGCTGGGTCACTGAGGTCAGTGCCTTGTTGACGAATAGGCCCAGGCACTCGACGGCGTAGGGCGTTGCGTAGATCTGGCCGTTGTAGGTGACGGCCTTGAGCGCGATGTCGGAGTAGTTGGACTCGGCCTCGGGGCTCAGGACGACCGGCCGGATCGCGCTGTTCTGCACCAGGTTGCCGATCCAGTCGTGTGCACCGACGACGACATCGGGGCCGTTACCGGCCTGGTTGGCGGTGACGAAGTTGGGCTGCAAGTCATTGGCGACGGTCTGGACCGCTACCGAGATGCCCTGCTGATTGCCCCAGGTCTTGGCAATCTCCTTGAGAGAGTCTGCCTTCTTCTGATCCGCCCAGATGACCAGGTCGGCGTTGGACCTGTCTCCGGAGGTGTCAGATGCCTGCGAGGCAACACCGCCCGAGGCTGCCGTACCCGAAGTGCTGCGTGAGCCGGAGCAGGCTGCCAATGTTGGCACGGTGGAGGCCAGGGCCGCCATCGTCAGGAAGGATCGGCGGGTGGGTGCCACAGGGATTCTCCTTCGAATCAGATCCGGAGCGAGGAGTCCCTCGCCTAGCACCATAATTTAACTGGCCTATGCAATGAATGCAAGGGACTAATGAAACTTGCACCCGTGTGCTCTAGGCGACGGTCGTGGCCTCCAGCCACGTCGTCGTCGTCGGGGGCACGAGTAGACGCCCCTCCTCCTGACGCAGGGGCTGAGAGGACAGAAGAACTTTGGCCTCAGCCGGCAACGTGACGGGGGAGTCGGAGGTGTTGACGACGACCAGGACGCCGCGCACCAGGAAAGCGAGGGTCTGGGGCGGGCACCACTCCAGGCCGACGACGAAGGCCAGGGGAGCGCAGGCCAGGTTGTACTCCTGGCGCACGTGAGCCGCGTGCCGCACAGTCGCAGCCGGAGAGCCGAACTGGGAGGACTGCACCTGGGTGTGCTCAGCAACCATGTCGGCCAGCTCCAGGGGGGCGGTCGGCTTGTCGGAGTCGGTCAGGGAGATCTCGTCGCCCTGACGCAGGTAGAGCGAGCCAGGCAGGGCCAGCATCATGGCCTGCAGGGCCAGCCCTCGACGCAGCCGTTCCTCGTGGTCAACGGAGTACCAGCGCCGTCCGTCCCCCGGATCCAGGTGCTCGGAGAGAATGTGGGGCGGAAGGAATCGCCAGGTGGGGGGTGCTCCGAAGCGGTCGTGCTCGTCCAGTGACCGGGTCAGGTGGGACGTGAGGGACTCGGCGTTCCACCGTGTCAGCGTCAGGCAGTCATCGCGCAGGTGGTGCACCCAGTCGTCCTGGAGGTGATGACGGAGTGACTCCGGGTAGTCGGCGGTCACGTCGGCACCGAGGATGCCCTCGTCGACGTACTCGGCCAGCTGTCCGTGCAGCATGGCGCAATAGGTGCTGAGTCGATCCAGCCGGATCTCGCTGGTGAGCTGAGGAGGCACGATCGTACCCAGGTCGATCCCGGCCGCACCGGCCTGCAGGTAGGCCTCCGAACGGCGCAGCAGATCGTCAGCGGCTCGTTCGAGACCGGTGACGAAGCCGGTGTTCTGCTTGGCGTAGGGGCCCGTGATCGGACCGAGCGCTCCGGAGATGCGCACGATGGTGCGCAGCCCCCGCCCACTGGCCTTGTCGATAAATCGGCGGATCGAGTCCAGCTCGGTGTCGACGTCGAGCAGGCTGGGACGGATGAGTACCGCATCCATGCCCAGGTAGAGGGCGTGCTCGATGATGGGGTCGGTGCGGTCCAGGTCGGCTGCCCCCAGGTCCGGTGAGGGGATCTCGTAGACCAGTGCGTGGCGCCACCACTCTTCCGGACCGTCGTAGGGCCGGTGAACGAGAGTCGTGGTGGTGGTCACAGCAGGTGTCTCCCTTCCGCCGGGCGCATGCCCGGGGACTTGACGTCCGAGAAGTGATTCATCGATATGAGGAGGATGCGTGGCGACCACAAGCTGGAGGGATCGGGTACCGGCGCTCCTCTGGGACGGTGTCGGAATGGTGACGTCCATCGTAACCCCCTTCTGCGTTACCTTGTGACCATGTCAGTGCAGAAATCTGGATCAGAGCCTGTGCGTATCGACGGAAGCAGCGGTTTCGGCCTATCCGGATACCAGCTGCGGGACGCTGAGCGCTTCGTTCACGAGCAGGCGAAGAATCCCCAGCGCACCCCTTTTGAACGCGACAGGGCCCGGGTCCTGCACTCCTCGGCGCTGCGGCGCCTGGGGGCCAAGACCCAGGTGCTGGGGCCGTCTGCCGACGACTTCGTGCGCACCCGGCTCACCCACTCCCTGGAAGTGGCGCAGGTGGGGCGCGCCCTGGGGCAGGCGCTGGGATGCGACCCCGATGTCGTCGATACCGCCTGCCTGTCCCACGACCTGGGCCATCCTCCCTACGGGCACAACGGGGAGAAGGCACTCGACGTCGTGGCCCGCCAGATCGGGGGCTTCGAGGGCAATGCCCAGACCTTCCGGATCCTCACCCGCCTGGAGCCCAAGACCCTCGACGGGAACGGTCGACCGGTCGGTGTCAACCTCACCCGGGCCAGCCTCGACGCCGTCGCCAAGTACCCCTGGCTCAAGGGCAGGGGACCGGGCGGTCCGAGCGGGCGCAGTGCGCGCAAGTACTCCGTCTACGACGACGACGCCGAGATCTTCTTCTGGATGCGTCAGGGGGCCCCGGAGGGCAGGCGCTGCATCGAGGCGCAGATCATGGACCTGTCCGACGACGTCGGCTACTCCGTCCACGACGTCGAGGACGCCATCGCCCTGGGGCGCCTGGATCCGGCCTGCCTGACCGACCCCAAGGAGGTTGATGAGCTGCTCGAGGCCACGCGGGCCTGGTACGGCACCGACTTAAGCGCCGACGCCCTCGGTGCGGCTTTCGAGAGGCTGGCCGGCCGGCCCTACTGGATCCGCTCCTACAACGGTTCCGTGGCCGACGCCGCGCACCTGAAGAACCTCACCAGCGAGATCATCGGACGCTTCGTCTCAGCGGTCGCCACCGCCACCCGCCAGACATACGGCAACGGACCTCTGACCCGCTACGAGGCCGAGCTCGTCATCCCCGAGGAGACGGCTGCGGAGATTCTCCTGCTCAAGGGCATTGCCGTGCGCTACGTCATGGAGCCGAGGGAGCATGAGCCGGTCTACCTGCGTCAGCGCACCCTCGTGTTCGATCTGGCCGACGTCCTCATGACCGGCGGCGGGAAGGGCATCGACCCGGTCCTGCTCGACGTCTGGCACCGGGCCGAGAACGACGACGAGCGCCTGCGGGTGGTCGTCGACCAGATCGCCTCCCTGACGGACACCTCCGCGCGGGCCTGGCACGCCCGACTGTGCGGCATGTTCTCCGAGGTCTAGCTGTACTGATCGGGCAGCTCGTCCAAGCCCTGGCGCAGGATGTCGGTGCCCTCGCCTACGATGACCCTGTGGCGGGACTGATCAGGCGTGAGGACATCGAGGCGGTGCGTGAGCGCGCCAGGCTTGAGGACGTCGTCGGTGAGCACGTGACCCTCAAGAGCGCCGGCGTCGGCTCGCTCAAGGGCCTGTGCCCCTTCCACGACGAACGCACCCCCTCCTTCCACGTCCGCCCTCAGCTCGGCTACTGGCACTGCTTCGGCTGCGGCGAGGGCGGTGACGTCATCACCTTCATCGAGAAGGTCCACCACCTCGGATTCGCCGAGGCGGTCGAGTACCTCGCCGACCGCACCGGGGTCCAGCTTCGCTACGAGGAGGGCGGCGCGGTACGGCGCGGGGTGGAGCCGGGCACTCGGCAGCGCCTCATGGACGCCAACCGCCTGGCCGAGGCCTGGTTCCGCGAGCAGCTTGCCACCCCGGAGGCCCAGCCGGGGCGGGACTTCCTCACGGCCCGCGGCTTCGACCGTCATGCCGCCGCGCACTTCGGCGTCGGCTACGCGCCCGCCGGTTGGGACAACCTCGCCCGGTATCTGCGCGGGGCCGGCTACACCGAGGCCGAGCTGGTCGACTCCGGTCTGTGCAGCCGGGGCGGGCAGGACGGGCGCCGCGTCTACGACCGCTTCCGTGGTCGCCTCATCTGGCCCATCCGCGACGTCACCGGAGCCACTGTCGGCTTCGGGGCGCGCAGGCTCTCGGAGGAGGACCAGGGCCCCAAGTACCTCAACACCCCCGAGACCCCCGTCTTCCACAAGAGCCAGGTGCTTTACGGGCTAGACCTGGCCAAGCGGGAGGTTGCCCGCTCCCACCGGATCGTCGTCGTCGAGGGCTACACCGACGTCATGGCCGCGCACCTGTCCGGGGTGACCACGGCCGTGGCCACGTGCGGGACCGCCTTCGGCGCGGACCACGTGCGGGTGGTGCGCCGCCTGCTGGGGGATGTGGACGACCCCGCGGCGGGCGTCGTCACCGGCCAGGGGCGCGAGGCCCGGGGAGGCGAGGTCATCTTCACCTTCGATGGTGACGCGGCCGGCCAGAAGGCCGCCCTGCGCGCCTACGCCGAGGATCAGCGCTTCGCCACCCAGACCTTCGTAGCCGTCGACCCCGGCGGCCTGGATCCCTGTGATCTGCGCATGAAGGAGGGGGACCCGGGCATCCCACGCCTGCTGTCCCGGCGGGTGCCGTTGTTCGAGTTCGTCATCCGCACCTCCCTGTCCCATCTGGATCTGGACACCTCCGAAGGTCGGGTCCGGGGGCTGCGCTCGGCGGCGCCGGTGGTGGCTGGCATCCGGGACCGGGCGCTCAAGCGCGAGTACACCCGCAGACTGGCCGGATGGCTGGGGCTGCCCGACGCCGAGGTCCACGCCGCAGTCCAGGCCGCCAGCAGGCGGGGGGCGCAGCCCAATGCGGCGCGGGGCGGCCAGTGGCCCGCCGATGAGACCGCCGGCCCCGATGCCGCCGTCCCGGTGCGGGGGCTGCCGCCGGTAACCGACCCCGTTGAGCAGCTCGAACGTGAGGCCCTGGCCGTCATCATCCAGTTCCCGGTGGCGGCCCACCAAGCCGGCGCCGACGAGCTCGGGGCCGACTCCTTCGGCCAGCTCACCCACCGGGCCGTCTACGAGGCCGTCGCCGCCGCCGGAGGCACTGCGGAGGTGCCGGGGTTGGTTCAGCAGGCGGTGGCCGCTGGCATGGGGGAGCAGGAGGCGCAGCGCCGGGCCACGCTGCGTTGGCTCCAGCAGGTGCGCGACGGCGCCATTGGCCTGGTCGAGGCTGCCATCACCGAGCTCGCCGTGGCACCCCTGCCACTGCCCACCATTCGGGGACGCGGCACCGAGGTGGACGCCTCCGGGCTGGAGCGCTACGCCAAGGGCGTGCTCGACTCCCTGGCCGTCATGGGCATCAACCGCCGGCTCGTCGAGATGCGCTCACGCCACCGGCGGATGTCGCCGCAGGAGGAGGGCTACCGCGAGCTGTTCTCCCAGATCGCCACCCTCGAGCAGCGCCGCATGCAGATCCGGCAGGGGACCTGAGACCGGCCGGCGCCCCACTGGGCGAGTAGCTGCGGGTAGCCTGACGGTCATGCCGATCCTGCGACGTCGTCAAGGCTCATCCACCCGCTCCACCGCCACGCTTCCGCTGGAGATGCGTGAACAGCTGCGCGAACCCGCCCTGGGGGCTGTTCCCCTGGACACGGACGGCTCAGCATGGGCGGTGGCCACGGCCGGCGCCCTCGTGGTCTTCAACGGGCGAAGCGGACCCGCGGTCCATGCCTGGGACGAGGTGGAGCAGGGGACCTGGGACGGGCAGGAGCGCGTCTTCACCCTGAGGTGGTCGCAGCAGGATCGCGAGGATCTCGTTTTGAAGGTTCCGGCAGGAGTCCGTAACGGCGACGCCTACGCCGCCGCAGACGTCGCCCCCTTCGCCAAGGCCCTGCGCCAGCGGGTGGAGGCGGCCATCATCCACAGCGCCGTGACAACGCTTCCCAGCGGCGCCACGGCCACGGCGAGCGTGCGTCGAGGCGGGGATGGCGAGCTGTATTCCGTCACCCGGCCCCTGATCTCACAGGTCAATGAGGGGGAGGATCGCCGGACGCTTCAAGAGCTGGAGAACCGCGTCCGCGAGGGTGTGGGCCTGCCCACACGGTAGGATGTCGTTGGAATAGCAACGTTTCCTCCGGCTCGCCGGATTCGACGTCGCCGCGGGATGTTGCTAAAGTTCACTGCGCGTCAAGCGCATTCCTGCGTAGCTCAATGGCAGAGCATCCGACTGTTAATCGGACGGTTGCTGGTTCGAGTCCAGCCGCAGGAGCCCATCACTCGGAGCCCCAGCCCCACCGGCTGGGGCTCCGCGGCTATATCTGCTCCACGGGGACGGCCTACACCACCGCCTTGGGGAAGGGTGCCGTGGGGTGCATGGTTTCCGGCGTTGCGTCGCTCTATCCGTCCTTGGTTTGAGAGAGGTGCGGGAAGGTGCCACATCGGTGGGTCGGAACGGCCCCATCTACTGAGCTCGCGCGCGTAGGGTCCCTCACACCAGCTGGTGTGAGGGACCCTGTTTTGTTTTACCGTCCGCTCAAGGCGGGATGAGGCCTGCGCGCCTCTTTGAGGAGGTAGGTTATGTCACGGGCGTCTTTCAATCCGGATCGTCATGTCACAGGCGAGCGAGCAGGTCTGTCTTCTTGGCGGTGAATTCCTCTTCGGACAGAATCCCCGCATCGCGCAGCTCGCCGAGCTTTTTCAGCTGAGTCATGACGTCATCCGTGTTCACGGCCGGTGCAGCAGGCTGTTCGTTGGTGGCTTGGCGAATGCCGTCGGCCAGCTCGTTCGCGGACGCTTGTATCTGGCCTAGGATGCCGGGGCCTGCGGTTGGTACCGGTGCGGCAGGAGCGACCATTTCGCCGCGTTGGAGGCGCAGGATGGTATCGATGACACGGTCGGCGTCTCCGTGGTGGACTCGCATCGCGACATCGCCGCCGCTGGTGGTCAGGACGACCACGGTGTTCAGACCCTTGCCTCGGCGCTTGGCCACATGAGAGATCGAGCTGATTGGAATGATCTCACCGTCCTCGTGACGGCGGATCCCCGTGGCGGCTAGGGACATGCCCATGGTCATGACTGCTAGGCCGGCCTTGGTTCCGGTGCCAATCCAACCTTTGCGTGACCACTCCACCCGGTCGGGGAAGATGGCCACGGTGGCGTTTTTGCCGGCGATGTGGGACTTGAACTGCAGAAGGGGTTCCATATCTGCTCCAGGATGGGTAGTTGGGGTGTGGTGCACAGTTTCGTACCCAGTTTTGGAGCTTGTATGGGCCGTTGGTCAGGTGAGTTTGCCCTGCCACCCGTACTGTCGTGGGGTGCGTCGTGGGGAGGTGGAAGTACCGCAACAAATCGGCTGTCGAATTCCTCTTGCAGGTCTTGCCTCCGGGAGCTTTTCGGCCACATAAGGAGACTTCCAACTAAGGCCGGGTGCACTGGGCCCCCTCACACCATCAGGTGTGAGGGGGCCCAATCTTGTCAGCGTTGCCAGGCTCTGAGCGCGGTACGCCCGCGGGCTCAGGCGGTCGCGAGGATGTCGCGGACGTACTGGGACCGTGTCTTGCCGGCTGATGCCGCGTGCTGGTCGAGTGCCTTCAGGGTGGAGCGGGGCACCCGTACGTGGAGGTCGGTCATGGTCTCGTCGTACAGGCTCGGTCGTCCGCGTCCGTAGTGGTCGACGGGTCCTTCCCAGGAGCCGTCCTCGTACTCGGCGGCCTTGGCGTCGAGTTCTTCGGTGGTGGTGCCGAAGAGGGCGTTGATCTCGTCCTCGCTCATCTGGCTGGGGGTGTAGGGGCTCATCGTGTCCTCCTTCGTGCTGACCTGATCTCGGTGGTGGTCTTCCTGGTTGGTGGAGTCATAGCGTGGTAGATGAGCCACCTCTGGGGGAGGCTCTCGGCGACCATCTCGACCATGCGCCCGTCGGGCGCCGGGCCGATAACGACCCACTGGCCCGTGTCGGCCCGGTGGATGAACTCGATGGTGCGCTGCCAGGCGGCCAGGACGTCGCGCTCGGTCAGCTCCGGGTGCCTGCGGGTCACGCGAGAGTGGACCAGGACTCTGACCGGGCTTGTGCTGCTCGTAGGATTATTGTGACACATATGTTCTCCGTGCTTTGTTACGCGGAGGCGGCGATGGTAGCGCGCAGGGACGGGGACGTCCGGCCTGCGCCGGATGTAGTGGTGGCGGGCGAGCGCCAGATCGCGACAGGGGCCGAACATGACCTCGTCGCTCTGGTCGTGGGAGGATGCCGCCATGGCATACCGTGACATCCGCATCATTGGCGACCCGATCCTGCGCACCGAGTGCGACTGGATCACTGACATCGACGGCTCCGTCAAGGCCCTGGTCGAGGACCTGCTCGAGACGGTCGATGAGGAGGGCCGGGCCGGCCTGGCTGCCAATCAGATCGGGATCGGTCTGCGCGCCTTCTCCTGGAACATCGACGGCGAGATCGGCTACGTCCTCAACCCCAAGATCGTCGAGATCTCCAAGGACGAGTACCAGGACGGGGAGGAGGGCTGTCTGTCAGTGCCGGGTCTGTGGTTCCCCACGGAGCGGGCCTGGTACGCCCGGGCGGAGGGAGTGAACCTGGACGGCAAGGAAGTCGTCGTCGAGGGGGAGGAGCTCATGGCTCGTTGCATCCAGCACGAGTGCGATCACCTGGAGGGCCACCTCTACCTCGATCGCCTCGACCGGAAGAACCGGGCCAAAGCGATGAAGGAGCTGCGAGCGCAGGGACTGTAACGTCCCCAGGGATACAGACCGGGTGGGGCGGCAGATCTTGCGACCTGTTGCCCCACCCGGTTTGCAGTAGGCGATGAGGCCTTCCGTGCGCGGCGTGCTCCTAGCCGACGCGGTGCAGCCAGCGCACGGGCGCGCCGGCTCCGGCGTAGCGGAAGGGCTCGAGCTCATCGTCCCAGGCCTGCCCCAGAGCCAGATCGAGCTCGCGGCGCATCCTCTCAGGATCGGCGGCATAGACGAGCGCGGCACGGATCCGGTCCTCGGGGACGACGACGTTACCGTGAACATCCGTCTGTGCGTGGAAGATACCCAGGTCCGGGGTGTGGGACCAGCGGCCGCCGTCGGTGCCGACGCTCGCCTCCTCGGTCACCTCGTATCGCAGGTTCGCCCAGCCGCGCAGGGCCGAGGCAAGGCTGGCTCCCGTTCCAGCGGGCCCCACCCAGCTGGTCTCGGCTCGCATCATGCCCCGAGCCGCAGGCTGCTCGGTCCAGTCGAGGTGGACACGCGAACCGAGCACCTCGGCCGCTGCCCACTCGATGTGGGGGCAGAGCGCCCGAGGTGCTGAATGCACGAAAAGTACACCGCGGGTGTAGGCACCGATCATGAGTATCGCCTCCTGGTTGGTTTCGAGATTCGCCTTCCCCAACGGTCTCGACCCGCAACCGGGCTCATGTCATGACGTACGCGGCATGCACGGCTATTGTGCCTGACCGCACCGGCCGGGTCCAGCGTGGTGGGTCACAGGCGGGACCGCATGGCGACTCCCTCCCGAGCACGACTACTGGCGGGCGAAGACCAGGGCGACGTTGTGCCCTCCGAAGCCGAAGGAGGTGCTGGCCGCCGCCGTCAGGTTGGGCAGGTCCCGGCCCTGTGGTCCAACGACGTCCAGCCCGAGCCGGGCCAGCTCCGGATCCACTCCGGCCGGCAGCAGCGTGGGTGGGGCCCAGCGCTCCTGCAGCGCCATGACGGTCAGCACCGCCTCCAGCCCCCCGGCTCCGCCCAGGAGGTGACCGGTGGCGGACTTCGTGGCGCTGACGGCCGTGTCCGGCACCGTCCTGGCCAGGACACCTGCCTCGACGACGTCGCCGGCAGGTGTCGAGGTGGCGTGGGCGTTGACGTGCCCAACAGCACCGGCGTCAAGGCCCGCGCGCCCCAGAGCCATCCGTAGGGCTCGTTCCTGCTCCGTGCCTGACGGCTCCGGTCGTGCGACGTCATAGGCATCGGCAGTGACCCCAGTGCCTGCCAGCACGGCCAGGACCCGCGCGCCACGGGCCAAGGCGTGCGCAGCGCGCTCCAGGACGAGGATCCCGGCGCCCTCACCCAGGACGAAGCCGTCACGGTCCGGGGCGAAGGGGCGTGAGGCGGTCTGAGGGTCGGCGTTGCGCGTGGACAGGGCCCGCATCGCGCCGAAGGCGGCCATGGTCATCGGGTGGAGGGCCGCATCCGTGCCCCCGGCCACGACGACGTCGGCCCGCCCCAGAGCGATGAGGTCCGCGCCGTAGGCGATGGCCTCGGCCCCGGAGGCGCAGGCCGAGACAGGAGCATGGATACCACCGCGCGCCCCCAGCTCGATCCCGACTGCGGCCGCAGGGGCATTGGGCATGAGCGCCGGGACCGCCGTCGGCAGAACCCGCCGGGGCCCCTTGTCCCTCAGGACGTCCCAGGCCTCCATAACCGACAGGACCGGCCCCATGCCCGGGGAGACGGACACCGCCAGATGCTGTGAGGCGACCTGCGGGGCCCCTGCCTGCTCCCAGGCCTGGCGGGCGGCCAGCAGCGCGCACTGACTGGCACGGTCGAGGCGGCGCAGCTGGCGGGGCGGGAGTATCTCGGCAGGATCGACCGCCAGGGGAGCGCCGATCCGCACGGGTAGGTCATGGCTCTCGACCCACTCGTGCTCAAGGGTACGAACCGCGCAGGCGCCCTCGTGCAGGGCGCTCCAGGTGGACTCAACGTCTGCGCCCAGAGGATTGACGGTTCCCAGTCCGGTGACGACGACGTCATCCGGGCGGCACTCGGTTTCCGGGCTCATGTCTGTCGTCAGGCCTTCTTGGAGGTCACCAGGTCAACCAGGGCTCCGACGGTGGGCAGAGTCGGGATGAGGGAGTCGTCCAGGGCCACACCGAAGCGCTCCTCGACCTGGGTGGCGATGGTCAGCAGACCCAGGGAGTCGACGTCGAGGTCCTGGGCGAAGGTGGTGTCCCGAGTGATGTCCTTGGCTGCGACGCCGGACTCCTCGCTGACGATCTGGGTGATGACGGACAGGACGTCGGCGTTGTTCTGCTCAGCCATGGTGGCTCCTTCAGGCGCCGTGACGGAGCATCCAGGATCCGTGACGGCGCTGTGACTCGATGATGGTTGTGGTTTGCCGGCGGAGGTACCGCAGGTCGGACCATTGTCCCAGATGAGAAGGGGTGCTTAGGAACCGGTGTACCACCGGGGGCGGCTCACGGCCGGGGCGCGGTCAATAGCGTCACGACCGGACCAGCCCGAAGGTGACGGACGGTCCGGTCGCGCAGAAGAGGATGCGGACGCTCGTCGCGCCCACGGTGCGTCAGGCCTCTCGGCTGACAGCCAGTCGGCCCACAATGATCGCCATGTGCAGCATGAGGCCGTCACGGGCGTTCGTCGCGTCCCAGCCGACCTGCTCGCTGACGCGGCCCAGGCGGTAGCGCACCGTGTTGGCGTGCACGAACAGGTTCCGGGCAGTGGCCTCCAGGCTTCCACCCAGCGCCAGGTAGGTGGCCACCGTGCTTTCGAAGGGATCACCCATCTCGTGCAGGGGCGCGTGCACCAGGTTGAGGATCTGCTCACAGGCGAGCTCGTCGCCGGCCAGGAGCCGCTCGGGGAGGAGGTCGTCGGCGTGAACCGGGTTTGGTGCCTCGGCCCAGCCGGGCAGAGCTCGCAGTCCGGCCAGGGCCGAGCGCAACGAACGACCCGCGTGCGAGATCCCTGGAACCACCGGACCGACGACGGCCGACCCGCCCAGACCGCCGGCCACCTGCATGGCGGCCTGATCCACCAGCTGCTCAGCGGTGGCCTCCCGGCCGGAGTGCTTGGACGCTGGGGCGTGAGCCGCCGGGCTGTCACCCAGGATGATGAGGACGGAGTCGCCTCGTACCGATACCAGGCAGTCGCTGGCCAGGTTGCGGCACTCGTGGCGCAACCTGGAGACGCCGAGCGCATCCAGAGTGGTCTTGGCGGCGATCGCCACCACAGGTCCGGTTCCGTTCCAGCCGGCAGTTCCGGCTCGGGTTGCGGCGTCCTCGGGGTCGTCGTGAAGCATCGCGTCGACCGCTACGGATTCCAACCGGGCGTCCCAGGCGCCGCGGGCCTCGGCCGCCCGGGCGTACACCTCGGCCGCGGCGAAGCCGACGTCACGCCCGAAGGTCAGGACGAGGATGCGGACGGTGTCATGGTCCTCCTCGGGTACGGCACGAGGAGCCTCGTCCACGACGACGTCGAGGACCGTACGCACCAACGCCAGGGTCTGCTCCAGCGTAATGACACCGGTCAGAGCCGCAGGGGCAACGGAGAAGATCTGGGAGGGGGTCAGCGGGGTCGAGGGGTTCTCCGCCGAGTCGACGAACATGGTGACGCCCAGGCGGGCCACCGCTGCGATCTGGTCGCGCGATCCCTCCGGCAGGGTTCGGTAGAAATCATGGGCCGAACTGATGCGGTCCAGTGAGTGTTCAATAATTGTGTCCTGCGCCTGTCGCAGTGCAGACACTCCCGGAGCGCTCAACTCATCCATACTGTGGATGCTACCGACTGGAATATCCTGAGGACAGTAGGTTCTCGATTGGCGCGGCGTGTGATCCGACACGAGTTTGTGTTGAAAATACGGGGATAACTGAGGGTGGTGTGTCGCGGAGACGGAGCGGATTGCGCAGGTTACAATAGCGTAACCATTGTGGAAGCCATGGTATGTGAATCTGCAATGACCCGAATGTGTGCGTCGTATGTCAGCATGGATGCGCACAGGCAGGTGCCTAGCTAGACAACTCGGAGGCTCAGGATGACGAAGGCAACCCGCACAGAGGAAGATCTTCTTGGTGCACGGGAAGTTCCATTGGATGCCTATTGGGGAATCCATACGCTACGTGCGATGGAGAACTTCCAGATCTCTGGATCTGTGGTCGGTGATGAAGAGGCCTTCGTTCGCGGCATGGTGCAGGTGAAGAAGGCGTCAGCGTTAGCGAACAGTGATCTGGGGGCTATCGACCCGGAGATTGCTGGTGCGATTGTGTGGGCCTGTGACCAGGTGCTGCTTGCCGAGCGCTGCCTTGATCAGTTCCCGGTCGACCAGTTCCAGGGGGGTGCCGGGACCAGCGTTAACATGAATACCAACGAGGTGATCGCCAACCTCGCGCTGGAGTACCTGGGATACGCCAAGGGCCGTTATGACATCATCAACCCCAACGATCATGTCAACAAGTCCCAGTCGACGAACGATGCCTACCCGACTGGATTCCGTTTGGGGCTGTTCGCCCTTGTCAGCTCGCTCATCGAGGAGCTCGAGCGGCTCATTGCGTCGATGCGATCCAAGGGGGCGGAGTTCGTCAATGTTCTGAAGATGGGGCGTACTCAGCTTCAGGATGCTGTTCCTATGAGCCTGGGGAAGGAGTTCGAGGCCTTCGCCGTTCTGCTGGAGGAGGAGGTCAGTCGGCTTCACAACAACGCCGCCCTGCTTCTGGAGGTGAACCTTGGGGCCACGGCGATCGGCACGGGGCTCAACACCCCGCCGGACTATCAGAGCACTGTTGTTGGGCATCTGCGGGAGATCACTGGTTTGGAGGTTCGAGGAGCGCATGACCTGCTGGAAGCCACGAGTGACACGGGCGCATATGTCTCGATGCACGCGGCGATCAAGCGCTTGGCGGTGAAGCTGTCCAAGATCTGCAACGACCTGCGACTACTGTCCTCCGGGCCTCGTGCGGGGCTGGGGGAGATCAGGCTACCTGAGCGTCAGGCAGGTTCCTCCATCATGCCGGCCAAGGTCAATCCGGTGATCCCGGAGGTGGTGAACCAGGTCTGCTTCAAGGTCATGGGAAACGATGTGGCGCTGACCTTCGCCGCGGAGGCAGGACAGCTCCAGCTCAATGTCATGGAACCGGTGATCGCCCAGGCTATCTTCGAGTCCATCAATCTGCTCACCCGCGGGATGTCGACCCTGCGGGAGCTGTGCATCGTGGGGATCGAGGCCAATGAGGAGGTGTGTCGCCGCAACGTGCTGGACTCGATCGGAATCGTTACCTATCTCAACCCGGTGATCGGTCATCACAACGGCGACCTGGTGGGCCGTGAGTGCGCCCGTTCAGGACGCAGCGTGCGAGAGGTGGTTCTGGAGATGGGGCTGCTCGAGGAGCCTGTTCTTGACGAGATTCTCAGCCCCGAGAACCTTCTGCGTCCCCATTTCCGTGACCTGAAGGTCTACTCAGGATCCGATCCGTCAACTCCGCCGGTTGTGTCCACGGCTCCTGGCTCGCAGGAGTAAGCCTCGATCTTTCATTGGTTGGTTGAGTGGGGTTTGGTGGCGTCGTTGCCGGTGTCGTGGCTGGGATTATGCCGGTTGGGTGTGACGGCTTGCCGCGTGTCGTCTCGCGGTGGTCGGGCCTTTCCGGGGCCAGGGGGTTCTTCCTTCAGGGGTGTGGTGGACAGGAGGCAGGAGCCGTGTGTCTACGGAGCCGGTAGGGCCTGGAGGTGTCGCAGGCCGTCAAGCAGAAGGCTGGTCCAGGGGTGGTCGGCCTTGTAGCGCAGGACGGTGCGGCGGGCGTGGTGGGCGATGACGGCGGGGATGGCCATCAGCCGCAACCGGATCGTTCGGGGCTCCCAGGCGCGGGCGGGGGTAGAGGCCATGGCGAGCAGCTGGGAGAAGGCCAGCAGGTCGCAGGCCAGGGCCACGATCAGGCACCAGACCCGGTTGGCCGCAAACCCCTGCAAGGGGAAGCGGTCAAGCCCGGTGTCCTTGGCACAGCGGATGCGGCCCCCTGGCAGCGGGCCCGCAGCCGGTGGCGCACCTCGAGATCGGCGAGCTGCCCCACTCTCGTGCTGGTGGCGAAGGCGGTCAGCCGGTAGCCGCCCACGTCGTCGAAGCGCAGCTGGGCGCCCTGATGGGGCCGCTCTCGGCGCACGGTTGACCCGCATCCCCCTGGGCCAAGCGGTCAGGTCCAGCAGGTCGGCGGGTCTCAGCGACGTCCGCACCATCCCTGGGCTGGCCGTCAGCGTTGTAGGCCGGGGCCCAGGCGGCCTCAGGGATGGTGCCGTAGATCTGCGCCGTGTGCTCGGGAAGCGTGAACCCCACGCTGTAGGACACCCGGGCGGCGGGCCAGGAGCTCAATGGTCTCCTTCGTTCCTCCGGCCCCGTCGATGCGCACCAGCACCTTTCTACCGGGTCTGGGGCCGAGCCCGGCCTGGTCCAGTGCCCGGCGGATGATCTCGACATGGTCGGCGGCGGTATTCGAGCCCGCGTTTCCAGGCCGCAGCATGATCACCGCGCACTCACCCCCACCATCGGGGCCGTGGTCGAACCATGCGGTCAGGGGGTGGTAGCCGAACCCCTTCTTGAAGGTCGGGGCCGCCCCCTCTTTCTCTGAGTGGACGCCCACCAGGGTGGCGTCGATGTCGATCACCAACGGACGCTCAGCGCTGATTCCAGCCGTTGGTGAGTGCTCGCCGGCCAGGTCCCACACCCGCTGTCTTACTGTCCTGCGGGCCCGGTTGACGGCGGTCTCGGCAGCCTCGACGTGGTCGGCCAGGGTCCCCACAAGTCGCGAGACCGTCGGGTCGGAGGCAACAGGCCCGAAGACCTCCTTCTCGCACCGCAGCAGCGAAAGGTCCGACAGGCACCGGCCTCCCAGGGCCACGCACACCGCCAGATCCGCCATGATCTTGCCCGGGTCGTGCACCGACCCCGGCCGCCGCCACGTAGACAGGGCCCGTGAAAGCTCGTTGCCCAGGCCCGTGACCCTGCTCGTCTCGGTCAGCAGCCTCGCCCCGGCCAGCCCCACCGCAGGAACATCCCCGGACTCCACACCCACAACCGGGTACAACCCGCTATTCTTCACCACGAAGGTGTCCTTCCCCTGGAGTTCTCGGATCTCAGCAACCCGCATTATCCCAGGCGAAGCGACACCTTCACCCCACTTTCAACACCCCAACGATGAAAACTCGAGGTAAGGGGGAATCGGCCTTCCGAGGGTCGGCGGGTGGCCGGCGGCGTGCTGTACCACCTCGCCGACGTCGGAAGGCTGCTTCCAGCTCTGTCGCGAACGGCCTCATGAGAAGGAGCGACAGGAGCGGACGACAGGGGCGTGAACGTCCTTGCCGATGATGTTGAGGCCTTGTGGATCCACCTTCGCCTGCGGGGGCCTGGAGTGCCAGAAGACGTAGTTCTGGCTGTCCCCGTCGTTGGAACCGAATGTGACTTTATTGGAGGCGTCGATCCAGACCGTGTTGTCAAAGCCGTTGACGGTCAGTGACTCGATCTCCCCTTCGATGACGACCACGAGACTTTGTGCGGTGATTGTTACGTCTCGTGCGCCTGCCGAGACCTTGACCACCTGATCGGTGGAGAGCTCGTTGGAGGTGACACTGACCTGGTTGGAGGTCGGAATCACCTTAGTGACCTGGGCCTCTGCCTGGGCCCGGGTGTCCTCCGCGTCGTTGTCGGTCAGCTCGTCGTCGTAGTCGCGGATGTCGGAGGACGTGCAGTTGCCGTACTCCAGCGGATCCATGGGGCTGGTGTCCTCCAGCTTCCCAGTGGGCTCCTCCTCGGCCTCCTGAGTGGCGGCATCGTTCTGGTCCGCCGGGGTCGAGGACGTCCCCCTGGCGCCGGTCCAGCCGACTGAGCAACCGGACAGGGTCAGCAGGCACGCGGCCGTGAAGGCGGTGGAGCGCAGGAACGGGGAGCGGGACAAGGGAGGACCTCATTCGGCAGACATGATGGTGCCGGTGGATACGGGAGATCCCGCTCCACCGGCACCACAATTGGTCAGTGTGTCCAACTATAGCCGCACGGGGCGGATCAGGACTCCCCTCCCTGGGAGCCGGAGGTGCCTGCGTTGACATTGGTCAAGTCGTAGCGGGCAACGGCCTGGGCCAGGACGGAGCGGTCGAGGCGCCCCTGCTCCACCAGCGCCTGGAGGGCGCGGACCACCACCGACTGGGCGTCGATGAGGTAGTGGCGCCTGGCGGCGGCGCGGGTGTCGGAGAATCCGAAGCCGTCGGCACCCAGGGTGTAGTAGTCGCCGGGTACCCAGGCACGGATCTGGTCGGGGACCAGGTGGTCGTAGTCGCTGGTGGCGATGAAGGGGCCGGTGCTCTCGGAGAGCTTCCGCGTCAGGTAGGGGACCTGCTGCTGGGCGTCGGGAGCCAGGAAGTTGGCCTTCTCCATCTCCAGTGCCTGGCGCCGCAGCTCGTTCCAGCTAGTGACGGACCACGTGGCGGCACGTACGCCCCAGTCCTCGGCCAGGATGCGGCGAGCCTCCTCGATCCAGGGCACTGCGACACCGGAGGCCAGGAGCTGGACCTCTGGGCCCTCGCCGTCGGGAGCTGTGCTGATGCGGTGAATACCGCGCAGGATTCCCTCGACGTCGACGCCGTCGGGCTCGGCGGGCTGGTGGATCGGCTCGTTGTAGACGGTCAGGTAGTACATGACGTCACGGTTGCGACCTGAGTCCGGGCCGTACCAGCGCTCCAGGGCGTCGCGCACAATGTGTCGGATCTCGTAGGCGTAGGCCGGGTCGTAGGTGATGACGGCGTCGTTGGTGGCCGCGATGACGGGGGAGTGGCCGTCCATGTGCTGGGTGCCCTCACCGGTCAGGGTGGTGCGCCCGGCGGTGGCTCCGATGATGAAGCCGCGGGTCAGCTGGTCGCCGGCGGCCCAGAACTGGTCGCCGGTGCGCTGGAATCCGAACATCGAGTAGAAGATGTAGACCGGGATCATGGGCTCGCCGTGGGTGGCGTAGCTCGTGCCGGCCACCTGGAACAGGGAGACTGAACCGGCCTCGTTGATGCCCGTGTGCATGAGCTGACCGGAGGTGGACTCCCGGTAGGACAGCATCATGTCGGCGTCGACGGGCGTGTAGTTCTGGCCCTGGGTGTTGAAGATCTTCTTGGTGGGGAAGAGCGACTCCAGCCCGAAGGTGCGCGACTCGTCCGGAATGATCGGCACGATGCGCCGGCCGATGCCCTTGTCCTTGATGAGCTCCTTGAGCAGACGCACGAAGGCCATCGTGGAGGCGACCTCCTGCTTGCCCGAGCCGCTCTTGAGGATGTCGTAGGTTTTGTCGCCGGGCAGCTCGAGCTCGACTCCGGCATCGCGGCGCTCGGGGATGAAGCCTCCGAGCTGGCGGCGCCGGTCCAGCATGTAGAGCAGCGAGGGGTCGTCGTCGGCCGGCCGGTAGCACGGCGGCATCTTCGGGTTGGCCTCGAGCTGCTCGTCGGTGATCGGGATGTGGAGCCTGTCGCGCAGGGCCTTGAGGTCGTCCAGCGTCAGCTTCTTCATCTGGTGGGTGGCGTTACGGCCGGCGAAGTGGCCGCCCAGGAGGTAGCCCTTGACCGTGTGCGCCAGGATGACGGTGGGCTGGCCCTTGTGCTCCGTGGCCGCCTTGTAGGCGGCGTACATCTTGCGGTAGTCGTTGCCGCCGCGCTGCAGGGCCCAGATCTCGTCGTCGGTCCAGTCCTTGACGAGCTCGGCGGTGCGCGGGTCGCGGCCGAAGAAGTGCTTGCGGATGTAGGCGCCGTCGTTGGCCTTGAAGGTCTGGTAGTCGCCGTCGAGCGTCTCCATCATGAGGTGCTCGAGGGCGTGGTCCTTGTCCGCGGCGAGGAGCTGGTCCCAGCCACGGCCCCAGATCACCTTGATGACGTTCCAGCCCGCGCCCTTGAAGAAGGCCTCGAGCTCCTGGATGATCTTGCCGTTTCCGCGCACCGGGCCGTCGAGGCGCTGCAGGTTGCAGTTGATGACGAAGGTGAGGTTGTCCAGCTGCTGGTTGGCGGCCAGCTGCAGCATGCCGCGCGACTCGGGCTCGTCCATCTCGCCGTCACCCAGGAAGGCCCAGGTGTGCTGCTGAGAGGTGTCCTTGATGCCGGCGCCCTGGAGGTACTTGTCGAACCAGGCCTGGTAGATCGCCTCGGAGGGGCCAAGGCCCATGGAGACGGTGGGGTACTCCCAGAAGTCTTCCATGCGGCGCGGGTGGGGGTAGGAGGGCAGGCCGCGGCCACCTGCCGGGCGGGACTCCTCCTGACGGAAGCCGTCCAGGTCCGCCTCGCTCAGGCGGCCCTCGATGAAGGCTCGGGCGTAGTTGCCCGGTGAGGCGTGGCCCTGGAAGAAGACGTGGTCACCGCCGCCGGGGTGGTCCTTGCCG
This sequence comes from Actinomyces acetigenes, assembly GCF_031296635.1. Taxonomy (NCBI): domain Bacteria; kingdom Bacillati; phylum Actinomycetota; class Actinomycetes; order Actinomycetales; family Actinomycetaceae; genus Actinomyces; species Actinomyces acetigenes. The sequence continues at coordinate 37,932 of NZ_JASPFC010000009.1, read as the reverse complement.
CGGAAGAAGTGGTTGAAGCCGACCTCGTAGAGGGTTGCGGTCGAGGCGTAGGAGGAGATGTGACCGCCGACCCCGACCCCGGGGCGCTGGGCGCGGGTGACCATGACGACGGCGTTCCAGCGCAGCCAGCGCCGGTAGGTGCGCTCGGCGCTCTCGTCACCGGGGAAGTAGGGCTCGTTGGCGACGTCGATGGTGTTGATATACGGCGTCGTCGTCTCGGTGGGAACCGTGACGTTCTTCTGCCGGGCCTGAGCCAGCATGCTCAGCAGGATGTAGCGCGCTCGCTTGGCGCCCTTGTCCGCGATGAGGGCATCGAGGGACTCGTGCCACTCCTTGGTCTCCTCTGGGTCGTTGTCGGTCACCTTCGTCAGGAGGCCGTCAATGAGCGGCGTGGAGTCACTGGTGGGGCTCACGGAATCCTCTTTCCTCGCGTCTGTGCGGTCGGCCCGAGCCTCATTGCGTGCCGTGGTGCCGATGGCGGCATCGGCGTGCGCCTGAAGCCAGACCGCTGTGGATGACGGCCCTAATCTACGACCTGCGACGGGGCGAACGCTGCACCGAACGGGAAGAAAGTCCCACCTCACGTATGATGTAGATCACTTAATGACGGGTTGGCTTCGCTGTCGAGCACTGAGGGGTGTGGAGCCTCAAGGGGGTGGTCGCGTCAGAATCGATCTTCAAAGGAAAGTCCAAGGTAATCTGACGTGCGTGTTCACTTGCGCGGCTGGTGCCGGGTGCGGTGGGCTAGTACCCATCGCCCAGCAGCGGGCGAACAGTAGACGGGCCAGGCCCAGAAGGACGGTGTAAGGACGTGGCGAGCACAGCGGGTGGGGCTTTCGGCTTCGCCTCCGGTCTCATCATTCAGGAGTTCGGCTACGACGTCGACGTCGACGAGACCTTGCGTCAGGCCGTTGAGGCGGAGACCGGAACCACTCTGGTGGACGAGGACTACGAGGACGTGGCCGACTCGGCCATCGTGTGGTGGCGTGACGACGACGGCGACGTCGATGACCTCACCGACCTCCTCGTGGACGCCCAGGCCAACCTCGACGGCGCAGGGCTCATCTGGGTGCTGACGCCCAAGGCGCGTACTACCGGAGCCGTCCAGGCAGCCGAGGTGGAGGAGGCTGCCGCGACAGCCGGCATGCACGCGACCTCTGCCGCCTCCATGGGGCAGCACTGGAGTGGCATCAGGGTCTCCAGCCGGGGGCGCTGATGCGACCCGATGGCTGCGCGGCGTGCTGCGCCCTCAGAGGCGGAGATGGTTGGTGGCCCGTCCGGTGGAGGCGGTAAAGTCTCCGGCTGAGGCGGCTCGCGCCGTCAGTTGCGTGTGCAGGCGCCGGGTGCTCAGGCAGTGTGCTCCCGGCAGCGTCTGCACCTGGACCTGTAGCTCAGTTGGTAGAGCAACGCGTTTACACCGCGTCGGTCGTCGGTTCGAGTCCGGCCGGGTCCACCACAAGCTCCGTATACGAACCTGTGCCCTGCGTGGTGAGAGGTTTTTTCGAGGTATCTTGATTTTCTTGTCCATCCTGCGGGGTGGGCTTTTTTGGTTTGACCGCGGTGGTCGCCCCGCCGTCCCGGCACGCTGCGCAGCACTGGCGGCGGCGTGCAAGGCGGGGCTGGCCAGCTGGTTGAAGGGTGGGATGAGGAAGGCGGCGGCGCTGGTGCGGCTGGCGGGGTCTTCGACGGTGATGTCTGGGTCGGTGGGCGCATCGAGCGCAGCGTCAGCCGCAGTTCCGACGGTTCCGGCCGTCTCCATGGTTCTAGCCACTCCGGCCACCTGATTCTCCGTCGCCATCGCCATGGCCGCACCAGTCCGCCCGGCTGCTCGGGCTCCGTTCGGAGCTGTCTGTTCCGTCGCTATACCCGTCTCGATAGCTGCCCCGGTCCCCTGGTTCTCCTTCTCGGCAGCGCGGGTTATCAGGGCGTCGGGCGGCACGATGATGCGTCCCTGTTCGTCCCGCTTCGGGTTAACCAGTACCCGGCTGAAAAACACTTGGTTGAGTAGCTTTTTCAGGTGGTCGGGGGCGGCGGTGTACAGGCGGTGGCAGTCCTCCATCAGGTCGAGGGCTTGGTCGAGGTGGCGCTGGACCAGGGCGGTGTCTGCTGCATAGCCGGTGAGGGTACGGTCGAGCTCGGCCAGCTGGCGGGCCAGGCGGTTCTGTTCTTCTGTGAGCAATTCCAGGGGGATGGCTCCGGCGTATTGGGCCTGGAGCAGGCTGCGGCGCTCGGTTTCCAGTTGGCTGCGGCGTATGCGCAGGGCGCGGATGTCTTTGTGGGAGTTGGCTTGGATGCGGCCAAGTTCGGCCTGCAGGTAGCGGGCGATTTGCTGGCGGTCTTCGGGGGTGAGGGCGATGGAATGGTAGAGGTCGGCCACGCGCTGTTCGACCTCGTCAATCAGGACGGCGCTAAAGTCACAGGTGTGCAGGCGGTGGCGGCGGGCGCAGACGAAGTAGCGGTAGACGTCGCCGCCCCGGGCGGTGGTGTTCTGGACCAGCAGGCGTGAGCCGCAGTGGCCGCAGACGATGGTGCTTTTGAGGTAGTGGTTGTGCAGGCGTTGGCGTTCGCCGTTGCGCCGTGAGGTCAAGATGGTCTGGACTTTGAAGGTTATTCACAGAGGCAGAGCTTGCTTGCCTTTGCCCAGGTCGGAGTGGGGTGCGTGGTGTTTCTCGGACTGGGGGAGTTTTTCTTCCCGTGAGTCGATAGGATGGAGACCATGTCAGCAGTGAAATACTCGGAGGAGCTGCTAGGAGCAGGTCGTGCGTGAAGTCGTCGAGAAGGAACGCACCATCTCCTCGGTCGCCTCGTCGTATGACCTTGTTGCCCAAACAGTAGGTAACTGGGTCGCAAGATACAAAAAGGAGCACGCCACTGACCGGGACCGCAAGAAGGCCTCCGAGTCGGCCGAGATAGCGAAACTGAGAGCGGAGAACAGGGAGCTGCGTCAGGAGAACGAGTTCCTGAAAAAAGCAGCTGCCTTCTTCGCCAAGGAACGACCGTGACCGAGCGCTATGAGCTGATCAACCGTGAAGAAGGCCATTATCTCATCTCCTCAATGTGCCGGTGGTCCAGGGTATCAAAATCAGGGTACTACTCCTGGCGCGACCGTCCCCAGTCACAGGCAGCCGTCCGGAGGGAGGAGCTGGCCATCCTGATTAAGGACGTTTTTGAGGACTCGTGAGGGCACCTACGGGTACCGGCGCATCCAGGTGGTCCTGGAGCGGCGTGGTGTGCGGGCCGACGGGGCCACGATCCGGTCCATCATGCGTGACCTGGGGCTGCAGGCCGCCGGGCCACGGGCAAGAGTCCGAGCCACGGTGCCCGCCCAGGACCTGGGTGAACGGCCGGACCTGCTCCGGCGGGACTTCACCGCTGACAAGCCCGGCAAGAAGCTGTGCGGGGACATTCCCCCGCAAGCGGGAGGTGCCCCCTCCTACGTCAGGACGTGGACCGGATTCGTCTATCTGGCGACCGTTCTGGACTGCTGTACTAAGAAGGTCGTGGGTTACGCGATGGCCGACCGCATGCGCACCTCCCTGGTGTGCCAGGCCATTGACATGGCGGTCAGGAGATGCCCGGTTGAGAGGGGCGTGACAGTCTTTCATTCAGACCGAGGTAGTCAGTACACGTCGCAGAGGTTCTTGGATCACCTCAAGGGTTATGGGATTCGTCCCTCGGTGGGGCGCACGGGGGTGTGCTGGGACAACGAGTGGGCTTCAGTTACTCAATGCCACGCTCAAGAATGAAAGAGTCCACCGAATGGTGTACCCCACGAAGGACAAGGCGATCAAGGATATTGCCTCATGGATCGAGCTGAGATACAATCATGTCCGCCTTCACTCAGCCCTGGGATATCGCACCCCGAACGAGGTCGAACGCGAGCTCCTGAACTTAACGAAGGCAGCCTGAAACACAAAACAAGCAGTGTCCGAAAAACACCCAGCAGTCCAATGACGGCCTGGACGGTGATGCCCAGGTCCTTGAAGAACGTGTTGGCGCGCTGAATGAACCCGGCGGCGGTGTCCTTGCGCTCATCATCGAGGATCTCGGAGTAGACCACGCGCGAGTAGTCGTCTATCGCGTGGTGGATGTACCGATAGCCTCCGGCCGGGCCGCCCTGACGGCGGGTGCGGGTCTTGGTGCGGTCCGCGGCCAGGGCGGGAGCTGAGCCCCGTCCGTGAGCGCGCCAGCCCCCGCCGTCGGGGATGCGGCCGAGCTTCTTGATGTCGAGATGGACCAGCTCCCCGGGACTGGTCTTCTCATAGCGCACCGGCGCCGGGCGGCGCATCGCCAGCCCGGTGGCCTGATCCACCTCCCTCAGGCGGGGCATGTCGTAGCGGGTCAGGATGCGCCCCACGGTGGAGCGCGCCAGGCCCAGGTGGTAGGCGATGCGGTGGGGTCCCCACCGGCGGTTGAGCCTCAAGGAGATGATGCGCCGCTCCGTGCGCCTTGCCAGCCGTCCTGGGCTGTGGTGGGGGCGCGATGAGCGGTCCTCCAGGGGCTGGCCGGCCCGGTAGCGGCCCACCCACCGGCTGGCGGTGGCTGGCGAGACCTGGAAGCGTTCGGCCGCCCGGCGCATGGGCCAGCCTTCTTCGACCACCAGATGAGCAAGACGACGGCGCCCCTCAGGGGTCAGCGGTGCGTTAGCGTGGGTCATGAGGGCCTCCGGTCAGTGATGCGAGTGTGTCAACCCACATCATGCCGGAGGCCTTCACACAACCTCAGCCCCGTTCACAACCTCCCAAGGAAGTACAACTAGCCCTGCGCCCCGCCGACTTTCGGTGACCGGTGGGCGCTTGGCTGCGGCCACCAGGCGTCGGCGCGCGTTGTCCCGACTCCAGCCAGTGACTGCGCAGACCTCATCAAGGATCCGTCCCTTGTCCTTCTTCGACGCCCTGGTGTACACCCTGGCGTACTTTCCCGTGATCTCGGCCCTGGCCTGCACCAGGCAACCCACTTCCCATGCCCACCACGGTCCACGAGCTTCGCGGGCAGTCCTACATGAGGCACCGAGCCTCTTACGCGGGCATCCTTCATGAGTCTCGTCGTGGGCTTGACGAGCGTCACAAATATGCGTATAGTTATGATCATGCCCAATAGAAACGTGTATGTCGCGAAAGACGACGTGAGCCTGTTCACCGAAGCTAGCGAGATCGCTGGTGGAGTGTCGGCAGCTGTCGCGGAGGCGCTCCGCGACTACGTGAAGAAGCACCAACGAGCGGGCGCGGGCTACGAGGAGATCGAACTCACGCTGCGCACTGACGGCGTAGACCACAGGGTCACCTTCATGGGGCGACGCCTGGTCCGCGTCAGTCAACCAGCCCCCGAGGGGACCCGCATCGACACCGTCTACCAGACCGCCAAGAACCAGCTGGCTGTCGCCACCAAGATCCAGCGGAAGCTGCCCGACTGGGCCGCAGGCCAGGAGAACCTGTGGTCCCACCCCGAGACGTGGGATCGTGACTTCTGGGTCGCGGGCGACAAGACGATGGTCGTGTACCCCGACATTGAGCACTTGGGCCAGGTCGATGGCGCCTTGGCTGAACGCGTCGAATCAGCCCTCGCCATTCCCCCCTTCGAAGTCCTGGACATCTGACATGCCATCGGCCATCCCAGAGCGCGTTCTACCAAGACCTGCACTGTCGATCGCGCAGCTCACGAAGAAGTACGTCGTCCATGGCGGGTACGAGGTCCCGGCACTACGAGGGGTTTCCTTGGATCTCTACCCCGGCGAGATGGTGGGCCTGTTCGGACCAAATGGCGCCGGGAAGACCACTCTCGTCAGGATTGTAGCGGGTCTCTTGTCCGCCGACTCCGGTGACGTCGCATGGGGATCACCCGAAGGGCGTTCCTGTTTGGGATATGTGTCCCAAAAGGGCGGACTCCAGTACGGCCTGACCTGCCGGGAGGAGATGACCTTCCATGCCCAGTGTTTCGGCCAGTCAGCCCGTCAGGCACGGTCGAGCGTCGACGCCGTCGCGGCGATGCTGAACTGTGGCTACCTCATGGACTGGGACGTTGGGCGGCTGTCAGGCGGCCAGAAGAGGGTCGTTGAGGTCGGCCTTGCACTGGTGGGGCATCCATCCGTCGTTCTTCTCGACGAGCCGACCCTGGGTCTCGACCCTGCGACACGACTGTCCTTGTGGCAGACAGTCCAGTCCGCCCGCCGCGAAACAGGCGCTGCTTTCCTGGTCACCACCCACTACATCGACGAGGTCGCCGACCATCTCTCCGACGTCAGCGTGATGAACCACGGCTCGGTAGTCGCCACCGGTTCCCCCGCAACGATTTGCGAGCAGTACGCGGTGGGAGAAGCGACCGTCACCGTTGCTGGAGACAGCAGCGAGCGTGCCGTCAGCGTCTTGGCCGGTACATTCCCTGCCGTGGCGCGAGATGGCAACCGGATCCGCATCCCGTCCAAGCATCCCAACTCCGATGCAGCTCTGGTCAGCCAGACCCTTACGCGCAACGCCGTCGAGATGAGCTCGATCAGCATTCGTGAGGCGTCCCTCGAAGAGGCGTTCTTGGCCATCACGGTAACCTCGGGGAAGGAGCAGCTCTCATGAAAGCGTGTCTTGCGCGCTACATGACGTTGGCGCTGAGGGCTCGGCGCGATTTTGCCTTAACCTTCGTGCAACCCATCGTCTACCTCGCCCTCTTTGGTCCTCTGTTCGTCTCCACGATGAGACTCCAAGGAACCACTCGGGCTGCCGCCTATTCCATGTACGTCACAGGTCTGTCGATCCAGATGGCGATGACCATCGGCGCCTTCGTGGGGCTCACCATCATCCTTGAATACCGCCTCGGGATCCTCGAACGTATCTGGAGCACTCCAGCCAAGGGAAGCACCGTGATGGCCGGCAGGATCACACGTGACGTTTTGTTGATGTCTGCCCCCATACTGGTCGTCTTTCTCGTCGGCCTCGTCCTTGGGGCCAGGCCCAGCGCATGGGGACTGATGACCTACCTCGTGACGGTTCTCGGAACAGGGACGACGTTTGCGGGAATCTCTTATGCCGTGGCGCTCAAGACCAAGAGCGAGGGAGCACTGTCCGCGATCTTCAACCTCATCCTGCTGCCGATCCTCCTCCTGTCCGGGATCATGCTGCCCATGTCATTCGCCCCGCACTGGATCGTCGCCGCTGCCCACTTCAACCCGCTGTGGCACCTGGTCCAGGGCGCCCGGGAACAGTTCAGCAGCAATGGTCTGGTGGCGGCAGGCGCGCGGAGCTGGGTCATCACATTGTTGATGTCAGGTATCGCGTTCGGATGGGCAACCCGCGAGTTCGACCGGAGGCGTTGACGCAGCTGTGCCGGGAACCCGAAGGTTCCCGGCACAGGCGTGTTTATTCGATTGAGTGGTTGGTCTGGTCAGCGCACCGGAGCGGTGACGGCGCAGGTCGAGCACGAGCTCGAACTGCCGGCGCTGCTGCAGGTCGAGCCGCCCGGGGCGAGCAGATCGACGTTGACGCTGGCGCCGCCGAAGGTGGACGTGACGGCGAACTGCGTTGTGCGGACGCGGTGCTCGAGCGAGGAGGTGGTGGTGAGCTTCATGACTGACTCCTTGGAAGTGGTAGAAGGGATATATCCAGTTGTAATGCTAGCACCCGCGTGGGTCGAGTTGGGAGGGCTGTCCATGTCATGGCTATGGGTTTGTGGGTCATTGGGTGGGGTTGGATCGTCCCGGGTTTTGTGGAGGGGTTGTTGTCATGCGGCGGCTGGTTGGTCGGCGCGGTGGTTGTCATAGTAGAGGGCCTCGGCGGTGGCCGGGGGCATGTCGTTGGCGTTGGAGCGGTGGGGGCGCTCGGTGTTGTACCAGGACACCCAGTCGGCGGTCGCCCGCTCGACCTCATCGCGCCTCTTCCGGTTTGAGGGTGTAGTCAGGTGGCCAGTTGGTGTCTGAGGCCTCCTGTGTGGATGAGGCTGCGGGCTGTGTAGTGGGTGAGGTTGCGGGAGCCTTGGGCGATGCCGCGTAGGTGCTCCAAGCGACCGTTGAGGGCTTCGGTGGGCCCGTTGGACGAGCCCGGGTGGTCGAAGTAGGCCAGAACGTCCTCGCGCCTGCGCTTCAGGGTCCTGCCCAGGCGGGCGATCTCCTCGATCCCGGCTGGCACGCCGGTGGCGATCTTGCCGATCAGGCGGCTCATCAGGCGTTTGCCCTTGGCGAGGTCGGTGTGGCGGTAGGCGCTGATCATCTTCTGGTAGACCGACCAGGCCACCTCCACGGGCGCATGGCGCTCGTTAGCGAACAGCGCGTCGAGGCGCTATCCCTGATGCACGGTGATCAGGCCGAGCCCGGTCAGTAGGGTGCGGCGCGCCTTGTAGAGCAGGTCCTTGGCGGTGCCGCGCCGCCCAGCGATCTCCTGCTGGACCCGACGCCGGGTGGCGTCCAGGGCGTCACCGGCCAGGCTCACGACGTGGAAGGGGTCCATCACCGTGGTCGCACCTGGCAGCTGCTCGGTGGTGGCGGTCTTGTAGCCGGTGAACCCGTCCATCGCCACAATCTCCACACCCGCCCGCCAGGTGGGGTCTTGGTCGGTCAGCCAGGACGCCAGGGCCTTCTTCGACCTGCCGGGAATCATGTCCAGCAGCCTGGCCGGACCAGCGCCCTCCCTGACGGGGGTCAGGTCGATGATGACGGTGACGTACTTGTCGCCGCGCCGGGTATGGCGCCACACATGCTCATCGATCCCGATCACGCGCGCCCCCTTGAGGCGGTCCTTCAGAGGCCCAGGGCCTCCTTGCCCTCCTTCAGTACGGCGTCGTTGGCGGCGTCCCACGAGACCCCCAGGTGCGGCCGGACCCTGGAGACGGCCATATTGTCGATCGCGACCGCCTGAAGGGCCCACCAGGCGGCGGCCCGGCTCAGCGCGCCCCGAGGCCGCGCCGCCTGGGCCATGTCGAGGCGCCACACGCGCTGGCAGTGCTGGCAGGCGATCCTGGGGACTCGCACCAGCAGGCGGGTGATCCTCCCGCAGGTCGGGGCGTGGGCCAATGTAGGCGCGCCACCGTGCCGGCCCGCCGGCCCTGCGCCCCGCAGGAGGCGCAGAACAAGCGCTCGTCAACGATGTCCAAGACGGGGCGGGCCTCGACAACCAGCTCACATCGGCCATCGGCAGGCTCGATGACACGCTGGCCTGTGGCGCGAAGGCCCAGGGGCTCCAGGCCCAGCAGGGCGTCGGGATCGATCGGCTCGAAGCGCGCCCTGGCAAGGGTGCGCGCGGTAGCCTTCAACATAGCGTCGGGATCCTCCGGCAGACGATGGATAGTTCAGCGACACCCATCAAGCCCGCCAGGACCTCGACGCCCCCTGTCTACTCCCGCGCGCCCACCACCCCCTCCTACACCCTCAAACCGGAAGAGCCGGATCAGCCTCTGGGACTAGACGCAGTCAACTGTCAACTGTTACGCTGGCATCGTCGGATTTCCAACGAAGAAGGGATGGCGATCATGCAGGTCACTGTCAAGACCGTCAGCGACCATCGGGTTCGCACCGTCCAGACCGCCATGAGCAACGCCCTGGGGTTCGGTGCCCAGGTGGACATGCTCGCTCCTGGCGGATCCACCAGTTCGAGCGCTGGGTCGTGCTGCTCCTGCTCGACCTGTGCCGTGGTGGCACAACCGCACGGCTGACAAGACTGATTCTTCGATCGGCCCGCTGAGGGGGTGGCGCTTGCGCCGCTCCCTCACTTGTTGGACAGGGTGCGTGAGCTGAGGAACATAACGAGATGGGCCACAACCAGTGGGGCTAGGAAGTCCGCCCGTGTGGCGAGATATCCCTGGCTGACTGCCATCACTGTGGCCCCGACCGCTGCGAAAACTCCTCCGATACGCCGTTTCAAACCGCTGAACTGCATGATGATGAATAGCGCCCCGGCAGTCCACATGTGCCCCGGCAGACAACGCGGAAAGATGAACCGGAAGATAATCTCTTCGCAAGCCAGCTGAAGCGTCAGCAACGCTGCCCCCACGATCAGGTTGGCCTCCACGGACACCCGGATCGTCTTCATCCAGCCACCGGCACTGGCTTCGACCATCTCGACTGCCAGATGTGACGGGTGGCCTAGTTGCTCACGACGCTGGTCTATCCATCCGAGCACGGTGTAGAGCATCTCCGCGAGGACTCCCGAAGCAACGGATTCCCCGACCCCTAGGAGCACGGCGAGCAGGACGGCGATGCTCTGAATTCCCAGATGGCTGGCTTGATAGAGCCACCATTGCCGGGGCAGGACCAAGAGGGACAGAAAACACACCATGATGAGGTGGGCAGCCACCACCAAGGACATCTGGATTGTTGCTTGTCGTTCGGCGATGGTCGCGTTTGCGAGGATTGGGAGACCGGACCGGGCTGCAGCATTCGACAGCTTGCGGAGGAACGGCTTGGAAACGAAGTAGTAGCCGACGTAAAGAGTCAAGGCTATGGCGGTGATGATCATGTGTTCGGTATCCTGCGCCGATGAGTCGCGTTCCTGTTCCACCAGTACTGGGCGTTGTAGACAAGGTGGGCAACGACACAAGCCCAGATCCCCCAGTAGATGAACAGGACCGTTCCCAGCACTGCCAGCGGCACCTTGGCCAAGATCTGTCCCCGGCCGAAGACTGAATGGCCGTAGGCGAACAGGGCAGCTCCGAGAAGGGTTAGCGTCAGCCACTGCGGGGTCGCTCGCAGAGCCACGATCGGCACCCCAAGACGGAATCCGACCTCTTCCCCGGCCCCGATCACCAGTAGCTGCCACAGGGGCATGTTCTGGATTGATCGGGCCACCTGTGCCCGGGTCACCCACACCGGTTGCTGAGCACTCGCATCACCGCTGCGATAGGTGGGGGCGGTGTTCTGGGGCCGTTCCCGGCCTGCTACCAGGCGTCCCGTGACGTCCCGGAGAATTCTTGCGTCAAGCCACGCGGCTGCCGGGGGGGCGAGGAGGGAGACGGCGATTCCGCACAGGACCATGCCCCATCCGTGCGCCGTTTGGAGGTTCCGGATGGGGCTCAGCGCCAGGCATGTGATCGCGAGAAGGCCCAGAACGATGACGTAAATGGTCGCGTAGCGAGCCTTACTGTTGAGGTTGCCGACCATCTTCGTCAGGGTCGCTGGCGACCAGCTAACCAAACCAACCGCGACGAGGGCGAAGCAGGACAAAAAGGGCATCCCGGTCTAGCTTCTGCTAGGGGTAAGGATGGGGCGCGGGATTGCCGAAGTCACCGTAGGCACGGTAGCGAGGGTGTTGCCGCATGGGTGCGCTCGGCAGCGACAGCGCGAGCAGGCCCGGCGCCCAGAGTCTGACACAGTACAATCCCAAGCCCCGGATCTCCGGTGTGGTGAAGTCTTCGACGTATAGGGGGGAGACGGAGGTGATGCTCGTGACGACATCACGAATCAGATCAGCACCGGTATGGGTGTTGTCGGGCGGGAGGTCGTCGGCGTGTGCGGAGGCCCCCGTCTCAAACCTGGTCACGACGGACTGGGCGGCCCGGCTGTTGCGTGCGTAGTAGGAGACGTTCGAGTCGAGATCGAGCATGGCGTCGGTGGACATGGTGGAGGAATCCTCAGAGTCGAAGGATGCCCAGACAGCGAGCATCCGGACTCCGCTGCACTCCAGGAAGGCCTTGTACATGGCTCCCTCGAGGGTGGCGTCGGCGCCGAGGCCCACCGCGACGAGGGGGACTTGGCTGCCCCTGCCCACCATCAGGCATGCGATGGTGAAGTTCTGCAGGCTTGGTGAGGGGAGCCAGTAGAAGCGCAACTCATGGCTACTGCCAGCTGACCGCTCGAGGAGTCGTCGGATGCGGTCGAGCCGGTGGCCGTCCAAGGCAATGCGCACCGGGGCCGACGAGCCGTGCCAAAGGCCCATGGCGGCATCGACCTGGATGAGTTCGAAGGATGCTGCCAGGGTGGCGGCCATGCGGGTGGTGTGGACGGCTGTGCCGGTGGTCACGGCCGTACCCAGCCACGGTTCGCCGTCGTGTCTGCGAGGGTTGTAGCCCAAGTAGAAGAACTGCGCCGGAACCCACTCCGGTCCAGCCGTTCCCACGCGCGGCACCTTGACCCAGGTCAGGGGCGCCGTGTCGCTGTAGGAGTCGAACGGGCCGCCGAGGGTTGGTTCCGCGAACCCAAAGGCGCTCAGGTCGAGGACCTCGTCACCTGTTTGGGCAGCCAGGTCCTGCCGGGTGGCCCAGCGCCGCTCGAAGGAACTGTTGAGGATCCCGGTTCCGGCGCAGTACCGCTCGGCCGCCTCGGCGTAGACCTTGATCTCGGCCTCGAACTCGTTTAGGCCAACCCCGCCAATGTGGTAGCTGCCAGGCTTCGGGTCTGGACGGTCGAGGAGCGCGTGCATTCCCGTGAGTTCTCCTCCGTTGACCCGCACGTGAGGCCCCCGCGCAGGGTGGAGGGAGTAGCCCACCGAAGTCACGAGACCGCACAGTGGGCTGTAGGTCTGCCGCTTTAGACGTGCTGCGCTCTCGACGGGATCACTGTCTTGGCTTAGCTTCATCGGCCGCCCTCCGAAATCCACTCACGAATGTCGTAGTAGAGGTCAGACGCGGCAGCGAACTGCGATGTGCCATCGAACTTGGCCATCGGCAGAACATCGTTGAAGGCGATCTCCATTGTCGGGAGGTAGATCGACAGGACCTTGTTCCGCGTGGTGCTGAGGCCTCGCCGGGCGATGCTGGTGGTCTCATGGGCGACGTGTGCGGCGAGCAGCGCTCTGGTAGACACCGCCACCTCGGGACGTCCGGCCTGCACCTGGTCAGCCGCGGACCGCATCCAGGATAGGTAACCCTGCCGTTCACGCAGGTTCATCGAGACCCGCTGCTCGAAGGTCCGGTAGGACGCCGTCAGTCCGGGAATGATGAAGGGCCCGACGTACAACGCGGGCCCATCGATGACCGCGTGGAGCCAGGCCAGACCCGCGCGGCGCGCGAGGAGATCCAGCGCCCGAAGCATTGCAGGGTTGTTCTGCGCCAGCACTACGACCAGCACGGGCTGCGGCTGCGCGGCGGGGTGCATCGTTGACACAATCTCGAGTGCCTGTTCTTCCATCAGCAGCTCATCGGCCGACTGGTCAAGGCGCAGGCCGGTGAAGAAGGATGCCGGCGGCTTGGTATCGTCGCTCACCACGGTGACGTCGAGACCCTCGTCCACCAGGAACTGTCGCGTCAGGTCCGCGAGGTCGGTGTCGTCACTGACGACCCACACCGGCCGTGGCTGCCAGCCATCGCTCGTGTCCTGGTCGGGGGAGATCAGCGCGCCGAGCGCCGTCAGCTGCGTGACCACGTCCTCCAGCGCCGTCCGCGTCAGCCCCGGAACCCGGGAGAGGATCTCGGAGTGCTCCGCTCCTTGACTCAGCAGGTCCAGAGTGGGCCACAGGGTTCCCGTGGCTTCGTCGTCTTCCAGAATGGTGCTCTCTGTGTTCCAGACTCCCCGACGTAGCTCCACCCGGTCCATCGAGTAGGGAACCATCATCAGGCCCGGAGAGAATTGGTTGCTCACTTTGGCTCCTGTACCAACCTAGGCTTGGACGCCCACGGTCATCGTGTGGGTAGCGGTTTCAAAGATCCCATCGAGCTTCAACGCCTCGTTGAGCTCGTTCTCGTAAAAACTGGACGATTCCACCGACGCTAGCCCGAGAGCGGTGCAGATCAGGTTGATCTGCTGGGCGATCGCCCCGGCTTCCTGAAAGGCGAACCTGAGCCCTCTGGGCCCGTACTTGCGCATCGACCGCCATGGGGAGATGACGAAGATCAACTGCACCCCGGCCGCATCGGACTGTTCGATAGCAGGCTCACCGGCCAACGCGTTGCGAACCCCCAGACAGCCTTCCGGGCCGACCACGGGAACCAGCTTGTCGACGATCGGCGAGTACCGGTAGACGCCGCGGTCCAGGCCGGAGACATGCTGGGCGGACATGAACACCGACACGGGGTACAGGCCACCCCCCGAGGGAACAGCGCGCAGATTGTACCGCACGGTGTCACCATTGGACCGCGGGACATTCAGATGACCGGTCACACCGGCAGCCCCCCGCAAGAAAGTGGCCACATCACGCAGATCTAGAGGTTCCCCGGTGTAGTCACGGCCACTGCGGCGGCGAGCAATCACTTGCTCCAGCGGGACACGCAGCCTGCTGGACTTGGGAAGGTCGATCCCATCATCGATCAGTGAGTCGCGATCCATTTCGCCGTACGTGACGATCATGGGATCAACGAAGTAGTCACTGACCGAGACGTTGAACTCCATGTCGCCCCGACCGATCCGGGAAGCCAGAAGGAAGTCGGCTGCCACGCTGGACAGGCCCGGTCCATCGGTGTTGTCGCATCGGAACTGATGGGTCCGGAAACCCACACCTTCCGTCCCTGGGCTCTGCGCTCGATACGAGGTGATTGCCGAGCTGGCCTTGCGCAACCCATTTGGTGTAGATGCCATGGTCTGTCCCCCTGCTGAGGCGTCCCGAACACTCGCGACAATAGCAGCCCGCTGGGGCCAGCCAGTAACTCCCGCGATCCCTATGTCGTGACTCGTGCCACTTTTCGGGTTCTCGGTGATCGGTGCGGGGTTTTCGTTGGAACGGCGTGAGTGGCGATTGGGTGCCCCTATGTGGTGTGTCAAGCGGCGGTGGGTAGCTGTGCTGCTGGTTGGGGGTCGTAGAGGGCTGCGTCTGGGATCATGGCGTTCAGTCAGGGGCAGGATGCGGCGGTGGGCCCGGGCGAGGACGGCATCGGCCCGGGCGTTTGCCTTGGTCTCGTTTGCGCTGGTAGTAGGCGCGGCTGATGGGGTCGGATCTGAGGGAGGCGAAGGCGGAGCCGAACATGGCGCGTTTGAGTCTCTTGTTGCCGGCGTGGGAGACGCCTCTCGCCCCTGATCGAGGATCCCGACCTCCTGGTCACCGGTGCCAGGCCGAATGTGGGAGGCCAGGTTGGGCCCCGGTGGTGAAGGTCTTGCCCAGGGTCTCGGCCAGGAAGACGGCGGCGGCCGGGACCCCTGATGCCGGGCACGGGTGGTCAGGGGCCGGGCAAGAGAGGGTGGGACACTCGCCAGAGCCTCGACACGGCCGGCGATATCAGCCCTTTGGGAGTGCAAGGCGATGAGCCGGGTGGGCCAGGTGGGGCAGGACCGCCCCGGCGGCCTCGGTGCCTGCCACCGTCACGGTCTGCTTGTCCAGGGCATCGCAGATCTGCTGGGCCCAGGCGGCATGGCGGCGGGCTCCGTGCTTCTTCAGCCTGGCATCGATGCGTGCTTTGCCTGCCTTCTTCAGCGCGGTGGGGGCGGTGTCGGGCCGCTATGGCCTCCAAGATGGCGTCGCGGGCCAAGAGGGATCCCAGGACGGCCTCGAAGACGGGGCGGGGTCTGGGTGTACAAGCCTCGAATGCGGTTAGCCGTCTGGTTGACCTGACGTGCCAGGTCCAGGTCAAAACCAGTGAGCATGGTCAGTGCTACGGCCTCTTCGTCGGCCGCGGTGACATCGCGCAGGGTGTGAGGCATCGTGGCGGCAGCTTGAGCGATCACGGCTGCGTCACGGGCGTCGGTTTTGGCGTTTCCTGGGCTCAAGTCTGCGATGCGGCGCATCGACAGTCCCGGCAGGTAGGAGCATCAGGCCCGCGAATCGCTCCCAGGAGTCGGTGAAGGTCCTGACCGCGGCCGGGTAGCGCTGTCCGAGCTCACTGGCCTCGAAGGTCTCCAGGGCCTCCCACGCGGCCTCCTCGCTGGGGGCCTGGTAGATCGGCCTGAGAGCCGCTGCCACGGCCTTGCGGTCGCTGTAGGACACGAACCTCGTGGCGGCCCGGATCAGGTGGACTACGCATGTCTGGACCGTCGCCTGGGGCCAGGTCGCCTCAATCGCCTCGGGCAGCCCCGTCAGCCCGTCACATTCCCCCCGCGCGCTTCGCTCCCGTGCGGGAGGTGCCCCCTCTACGATCAGCACGTCCTTGATGCCGCGGTTGGCCAGCTCGGCGCACACCTGGGCCCAGAACCTGGCCCCCTCGCTGGCCTGGACCCAGATGCCCAGGACGTGCTTGATCCCGTCCATGTCCACGCCTACCGCGATATGCGCGGCCTTGTTGGTCACGTGAGCCCCGTCGCGGACCTTGATCATGATGGCGTCGAGGTAGATCACCGGGTAGAGGCCATCCAGTGGCCGGTGCTGCCAGGCCAGTACCTCCTGGCTGATCTGGTCGGTGATCTTGCTGATCGTCTCATGACTCAGATCAGTGCCCAACGTAGAGGCCAGATGGTGCTGGATGTCCCGCACCGTCATCCCCCCCGGCGTACAGGCTGATGATCATCGCATCGAGCCCATCGAGCCGGCGCTGCCCCTTGGGCACCAGCATCGGCGTAAACGTCCCGGCCCGGTCTCGTGGAACGTCCAGATCCACATCCCCAACCTCGGTGGAGACCGTCTTAGAACTGGTCCCGTTACGCGAGTTGGGAAACGCCGCCGCGTCCGGATCCCCCCGGTCATAACCCAGGTGCTCAGTGAGCTCAGCAGCCAACCCCCGCTCCAGAGCCGCCTTGACCACACCGGCCAGCACACCATCAGACCCGGTCAACGGCGCTCCGGCATCAACCTGAGCGAAGATCCCCTCCAGGGCCCCTGAAGCCTTCAGCTCCTCAGCGACCCGCCGCTGACGAGCACGCTCCTCCTCGCGCTCATCCCTACTACTCACATCCATGCTCACAGTCTCATCTCCTCAAGGCTCAGATCACACCCCTCACACAAACAATCTGACACCCTCCGTGTCGGCGTTGATGAGGGCCACCACAATCTCCCTTCCTTGACTTCCTTATCCGCGCGATAGTTCTGTCAATCGGTCAGAGGAGAGGCAATGAGTGACGAGCAGACAGGTATCCCGGCGGAGCTGTCCGAGGCGCTGTCGGAGAACGAGGCGGCGGGGAGGATACTCGAGGCTCTGCCTGCATCGCACCGCAACGAGTACCTGCGATGGATCGGTGAGGCGAAGCGCGCCGAGACCCGTCGTCGTCGGGCCACCAAAGCAGCAGAGATGATGGTGGATAAGCACGGGTAGGCCCGGCTCGGCGTTATCCGCGGATCGCCGTTGACGCGCTTCCTCAGGCGCGCTTGGCGAAGCGGTGGTGCTGCTCGACGTGGGGGCCGAAGTGCTGGGGACGATGCTGGCCGCGGGCGATGACCTGGTCGTCGACCCAACGCTCCCAGCGCGTGGCACGCTTCCTCTCGCCTGCAGTCAGTGGCGCGGCCGCGCCGGTGTTGAGGAGGTCATCGAGGATCAGGAACGAGGGCTCGGGAGTCTCAACGTCCCAGCCGATGATCCCCCACGGTCCTTCGGGACTGAGGAGAACCAGCGAGCGGTTGAGGTCGTGCAGATCGTTGAAGTGCTCGTCCTTGCCGCTCTTGGAGCTCCAGTACCAGCGTGCCAGTCGGAACGACTCCGACACCTGCGTCCAGCTCCGATAGCGCTCCCGCAGCCCCCGATCCAGGATCGCAAGCGTGTCCCAGGTCTCCTCCTCGGTCAGCCAGCCCAGCGCGAACCCGCAACGCGTCAGCATGCCGGCACGGACCAGGTCCCAGGCGGAGAAGTCCACGTTTCGGATGTCCCGATCGTTGTTGAGCATGCGCTCGAGACGCCACAATGTCTCGGCCGCGTCTGAGGATGACTCGGCAGACTCTCGCAGCTCGTGGCGCTCAGCCTCCGCCAGGGAGGTGTCGACCCAGCGAGCCCGCTCCGCATCGAAGCCGCTGCGGTGGCCGGAGGTGATGAGCCAATGGACCCGGGAGAGGAGATCGGCGCGGGAGCACACTCCCCAGTCGAGGGAGAGCATGGTGCGCGTGCCGTCGAGATCGGAGCAGGTGAGCCGGTCCCACGGGTCCCGGCGGCACAGGGAGTACGGCGCGCAGATCGCCAGGAGCCGCTCATGGGGACCGGCGGTGAACTTCTGGGGCTCGGAGTGTCTGACGGGCCGATGATGCTCAGTGAGCTCATTCCATGTGGATTCCTCACCCCGGTGTGGGGCGGAGGATGCCGTATCGCGGCGCAAGCGTATTTTCTGATGGATTGATTTGGAGATCTCGACGGCGGCGATCACTCCAAAAGCTATCAGCGCGGCGGAGAGGAGCAGGGTCTGCAGGGACATGACGAGAATTGTGCAACATGTGAACAGGTGAGTGCCACATTGATGCACGCGACTCGATATCGGATTATTGAGTTGAATGCCTGTTTATTTACAAACTGTTAATGAAAGTTTCGAGACGCTTCATTCCCTCGTGCAGCTCGTCGCGGGAGGCAGCGTAGGACAGTCGCACGTGGGAGTGGGCCGTGGTCGTGGAGAAGTCCTGCCCCGGAGTGAGTGCCACATGAGCCTCCTCCAGGGCGCGGTGGCAGAAGGTCTGGGCATCAAGCCCCGTGGAGGAGACGTCGAAGTAGACGTAGAAGGCGCCGTCAGGCAGGACCGGAACCGGGAGGCCGATGCGTTGCAGCCCGTCGAGCACGATGCTCCTGCGGGCGAGGAGCTCTTGCCGGCGCTGCTCGCACACCGCGATGGATTCGGGGGAGAACGCTGCCAGCGCGGCCTGCTGAATAGGCGTCGAGGCGCACAGGAAGTAGTTGACCGCCAGGTTCTCGGCGGGGGTCACCAGCTCCTCGGGAAGGATCGCCCAACCCAGGCGCCATCCCGTCATCCCGAAGTACTTGGAGAAGGAGTTGATGACGATCGCCTCAGGATCGGCCTCCAGGACGGTGCGCGCTGGTGTGCCGTCCTCGCCTGGATCAGCCAACCCCAGGTAGATCTCGTCGACGATCCTCCAGGCGCTGCGTTCACGGGCCAGCGCGCAGATCGACGCCAGCTCCTCGAAGGGGATGGACGTGCCCGTGGGGTTGGACGGGGTCGCCAGGATCACCGCGCTCGTCTGAGGAGTCCACGCCGCCTCGGCTGCGGCCCGGTCCATCTGGTAACGGCTGGCAGGACTGGTGGGCGCCAGAACGATCCGGCCACCGTAGGTCTCCACCAGCTGCCGGTTGCAGGGATAGGACGGATCGGCGATGACGACGTCGTCACCGGCTTGTGTGGTGGCGGCGGCCACCAGCAGGAGCGCCGACGACGCACCCGTGGTCACGACGATCCGGGCAGGATCGACTTCGACGCCGTGCCTGTCCCGGTAGAAGCCGGCAATGGCCTCACGCAGTGCGAGCAGGCCCAGGGCGGGGGAGTAGGGCAGTGGTCGGCCGTCCATGACGCGGCACATCTCCTCGCGAACCGCGGGAGGGGCGCCGAAGTCGGGCTCACCCAGGCTGAGCTTGGCGATCGAGTGGCCTTCCGCCTGGAGGACTCCAGCGCGTTCACCAATGCTCATCGCATAGAAGGGCTGAGCGGCTTTGGCCCGGGCGGCGATCTTCATGACGGCTCCTTGACTCGAGGCAGGACAGGCCCAGTGTCCCCCTTCCCATAGCGGGAGGGCAAAGGTTTCGTGAGGGAACGGCGACGTTTCGAGAACCAGAGGTGATGGTTTGTATAGCGATGCTGTGGTGCCTCCGGCGGGACTCGAACCCGCACGCCCGTAGGCAGCGACTTTTAAGGTCGCGGTGTCTACCGATTCCACCACGGAGGCAAGACGTGCCCCGATGTTTGAGTAACTGGGGCGTCAGTACAACTCCGCACCATTGACTCTAACAACCTGATGGTGCTGCTGGACTTCCGAAGGAAGCTGGCCGCCGGTGAGGGCGGCCAGGTGTGTACCGGCCCCAATGTAGCGCATCCGCCGGCTACTGACGGGTCGGATGGCACGGTGGGCGATGCCGACGAGTCTGGAACCTCTCCCGAGCTAGATGCGGCAGAGTCAGAAGGTGAGCCCCTGCAACGACGATGCACCGCACCGGCCACTAGCGTGGGGGAGCGGCCGAACGGTGAGAGTGATGCGCCCGACACAGCGTCACGGTCGCCGCGCAAGGTTGGCCGCATCAAGCAGACGAAGTTCCGGCCGCTCACGCCCGAGCAGCGCCAGCAGGTGGTCGACCTGTACCGCGCCGGCGTCCCCGTCAAGGAGATCGTCCGGCAGACGGGTGTCAACCGCTCAACGGTCTACCGGCTGCGTGGGCAGGCAGGACTGGAACGCAACCACCACTTCACCGACGACGACCGTGCCCAGGCGATCCACCTTCGCCAGCAAGGCCTGACCATCGCTGAGATTGCCAAGCGGCTGGGCTTCAGCAGCATGACCATCGGGCGTCACCTGGCGGCTGCTCGCGAGGACTGACGAGAGCGGCGGTGAGCGTGGTGCCGCCATCGTCGAAGAGCGCCCAGAGCCAGCTGGGGCGCCGAATAGTCTTTGCCACCGACCAGCTTAAGACTGGTGTGCCGTCGTGGGCATCCCATCACGGCCGGAAAAACAATACCGGTTGTCAGGACAGTGCTTGAGAACTCGTTGCTGGAACGCCGACGCAGCACGTGCCCATTTATTTTATCCTCCTAGTGTGCCAAAATTGCTTAAAACTATTGACATTTAGACTGAAAAGCATATAATCATAGATAGACACAGTTGATCGCCGTGTCACCAAGAAATCTCCGGCAGGTAGTTTCTAGGCTACACCGCGGGAGATTTTTATTTTAGACTGATTTAGTGCGGTTTTCTGTCGAAGACAGACATGAAGTCTTTGCGCTTTGTTCGTATGTCTTCCTTGACTTGAACGCAGAAATAGCTGCCGTCTTTCGTTACACCATAGAACCGATAGAGCAGCATCCGCTGATCTTCGGTGCTAGCGATCGTATCTGGATTGATCTGAGAATTACGAAGCAGGTCAAGCGCTGCCTTATAGAAGCGAAGTCGCTTGGTGCGATCCTTCTGGTTCTTATCCATCAAATGTGTCCAAAACACGGAGAGAAATACTTTCTCGCCGCTGAAGTACTTCGACTTGATGTACGGCTGTCGTTTGGTTGAGTGCGCGATGACGTTGTATTCCTGGCGAGCACACTTCAGCACTTCGTTGTATGACGATCCTGAGAGTTGTGGGTATTTTGTATTATATACATGCATTACTCCAATCAGTATACAATGATTACATGCCTATGAGAAGGCCGCCAACAACACCATTTTCCAAAGAAGATAAATTCGATGGTTATGAGTCTGAATCTTGCAACGGTCGCTTCTCCGCAAACGCCCTGAGGTCGTCCAGCATTTGCGTTCCTTCGGTCATGAGGCGTGCGATGTACTCCTGCGGAGTGTCCTTCCCGAGTTCTTCCTCGAGATAGGCCTGTCCACTGCTGCCTGACGAATGTGCCGCAATGCGGGAACGCATCCTCTGGATTCTTTGCAGAAGACGGACGTCGCGTTCGGTATGTTGGTATGACTGAGCCTCGAGGAATTTTCTGAGTTTCGCGATCCCTTTATCGTTCTTCGTGTCCGAAAGGTACGAGGCCAACTTTTTCTCGTTGAGACAATCTACCAAGACGAGTGCAAGGTTTATCGACTGCGTGCGAAGTTCTGCATCGGTGTCATTGACGGGGATACGCAGGCGCTGAAGTACGCCAGCGTCCGGCCCCTCTGCTTTGCGATGGAGCCGCCATCCCCAGTGCTCGTCCCAAGAACTCTGTAGCTGGTTGTACGCCAGTTTAAAGCAGTGTTCTGGGTTTTTGCTGTTGGTTGGCTGGTTAAGGAATGCCCGACGAATAGCTACTTCACTCATTTTCTGTGTCGGAGGAACATTATAGGCAAGCCAATGAGTCCAGTGCTCTGATGGGATATCTCGTCCAATGTCTCCAAGAAACACCGATATGATGTCAAATAACTCGTTGTCTATTTTAACGCCCCACAGCTGGGAACACGATAGGTACCCGTCACTCACCGTGTACAGCTCGGAATCGTCATAGTATCGCTGGAGCACCTCCGGTTTGAAGAACACTGGCGTGAGGTAATGAGGTGCGTCTGGATTTTTGCCGAAGTAGTTGGCAAGACAATCTGGATCGCATGTGTACTTGACTGGCTTGCCGTACTCGTCTTCGCCAATGATGAACTCTGGGTAGTCCGCCGGATCGGCCTTGTCCCAGGGCCAGATTCCGCAGGTGTCTTGGGGCGGAGCGGGAATAATTCGTTTTGCTAACACTCGAGAGAAGACTCGTCTCTCTTCTCCTGACATCTGACCAACATTCAACGAGGCAAAAAGTAGGTCGATGTTGCTGTAGTGCTCAAACTCGAGATCGGAGAACTTAGTTGAGTTTTCGTTGCATGGCATGAAAGTAACGGAATCGACGAATAGAACTGCGTCGAGTTGCCGCGCAGCCATGTAGCGCTTTAGTATGGGTGTCCGTACTTCTATTCTTTCTTCCTGAAATCTGATAGCAAGATTTTTTGATCCGTCATTTTTGACTTCGTAGTAATTGCCGGACTTTGGATCCTGCCACAGGTTCATCAGGAGTCTGAATTCTTCGGACACTATCCAAGCGTCTGGTACAACGCCGTGAAATTGGTGAAAGATAATCAATGGTTCGAAGTCTGGCAGTTTATTGCTTCTCGTATACGAGATTTCATCTCCGCTAGTTGAAAATCCAGGAATTCCGTCGCCCCTCGTGAAGTCCCAGCCAGCGTCTGAAAGAATTTTGTTGCGCATTCTTGACTGAGCAAACGCCATGTAGCGACCGCCGTTGTTATCATTGTCGAGGTGCCAGTAGTCGTACACGACTGTCCACGGGCCATCGCCATTGATGAAAGCGGATTCGATCATCCGCTCTTGCTTGAGCCGATCCCGTATCTGTTCACGTTCGTCGTCGTCCAGTTCGCTGTGCTTTGTCATCGTGATTCCTTTAAATCAGTTGCGCTTTGCCCGGATGGCGCGTTGTGTGCGGGAGGACTGTCTGTCTTTGCAATATCTTCAACTGCTTCGCCAATTACTGATTCTTCTATTATGCGAGATTCGTGAGGAAGTGTAGCGGTCTTCAGGGCTGTTGTGCTGGAAACGATCTTGTTCGCGTCCGACTGTTTGTCTGACTGCCTGAACCAGAGGCACCAGCACTTTTCGCAGTGCCGATAAGTCGTCATCGTCGGTGCGAGACGTTTGCGTTGATGTGCGACGTGTTGTGTGATGTTATGACTGCATTTGCAAACTGGCTCTACGGTCAAGAGCTGTTTTCTGCGGTTGATCCGTGTTTTCTTGCCGAGCACGACACTCCCATCGCCGAGGAGAGCATATGGTACGAGCGGTAATGGCCCGCCTGGCCTGCTCTTGTCCACCCATTCATAGTATCTTTTCCTGATTGCATCTTGACCTTCAAGTTTGTAGGCAGGAAGTCTGTTGCACGATGGAAGTGGCTGTGGAACGACGAAGTATAGATTTCGGCCAGGTTCGCAGTTTTTATTGACTACAGCCGATGCAGTGCGGGTAGATAGTGACTCTCTTAGATTTCTTTTTGAACTAAAGCGTTTAGTAAGTATAGATCGCAGCGGCCGTATTCTTGCTGGCATGGAGCCGATTGTGGCGATGTGGTGGTCGATAGACCCGAAGTTGGTGACATGAACACAAAAGCCTTCATTGTCCGTCGTTGGTTCAAGGAGAAGACGTAGCCCTTTTGGTGAGAAATATCCTTTTACAGCTCTCCATATTCCATAGTAGATGGATGATAGTCCAAAGATCGTGCTGACAATCGTGGCCCAGTTGGCGGCTGTATTCAGCATGACCGTCCTGTCTGCTTTGGGGGAGCACAGACCAGTGGTGGTGCTGGTGGCCTGCGTGGGAAGAGTTGCCGTCGCTGACCAGCCTGGCGTCATCGCGTCTGTCTGATCTCATACGGCGACCCCATCATCGTACGTTGCCTGGTGGTGACATCCCTGCGCCTCCGCGGCTGACATAGGTCGCACTCTAGTAACGGTGCGAGGCACATCCATCGTCATCCGCCGTACCTTGGGGGAAGCGTCCCGTCCTTCTCCCTACACCTCCAACCCACTCACCAACCCACCGGCGTCGGTGTCGAGGGCGGTGGCGATGCGGAGGATGTTGTGGAGGCTGAGGTTGCGTTGGCCGCGTTCGACCTGGCCGATGTACGACCAGTGCAGGGTGGTGCGCTCGGCCAGCTTCTCCTGCGACAGACCCAACTGCTCGCGGCGGGCGCGCACACGCCGACCGAACTCACCAGTGGCTGGTGAGAGCGGCGGCTTGCGGTCTGTGGGCACGGCTCCATCTCAACCGGCCGAAGACTCCCAATCCAGAGACTATGTATCTCAGGACGATGTATCCTGTGTCTGTCCGTGGCGGTCGAGTAGGTAAGGAGGTGAGCCTGATGGACGGTGGAAGCTGACTATCCCTAGCAACTATCCCTCTCTCGAGGAGGCGACTGCCTCAGGCTGCTTGGTCTGGGGCAGCTCGTCGTTGGTTGCCCAAGTGAAGGCCACGCCAGACCGGGGGAGGAGCCAGCTAGAGGCCTCGACTGCGATGACCTTGCCCGGTACTGCTTCAGGTGAGCGAGTGATACGAGCGGGTGGTGTCGGCGAGATGGTGTCACTGACCTGGACTTCAGCAATATTGGTGTCTGTGTAGTCCAGGCGCAGTGACCAGCCCCGTGTCGGCTGCGCGACGGCGAAGTACAGCCGGTGACTCCACTGCGGGGTGATGGTGCGGAAAACCTGGCGGATACGGACTGGCTCACCGCTCCTGGCTTCTTCGTCCAGGTCGACGCTGTAGGTCTGGCCGGTAGCACGGGTACTGCGGCGGATCGGCTGTGGCCGGCCATCGACGGTCAGCTCCAGCAGTTCGTATGCCTCCCGACTGCGAGCGTCCATGCCAGGGCGCGGTGCCATGAACCACGTGGAAGTGGCTGGGACGTCCTGGCGCAGCTCGTTGTACTCAGCCTGGTCGGACACACACGCGAAGCGCCGGGTAGCACTGCTGGGCACGGTGGTGTACTCCCACTCCACGGTGACGTCCAGCAGAGGAGTACCTGCGGTACTCCTCTCTACTGCAGTAGAGAGCCGAACGCGCACTGCCACGTCGTATCACCGCTCGGCGGCGCGGATGGCTTGGTCGCGGATGTCGCGGTAGATCTCGCGGGCGAACTGCTCGTCGTCCAGGCGTAGGGCCATCACGTTGGCTGCGATGTCGTCCAGCAGCTCCGGCGTGGCCACACGCTTCAAGTCCTCAGGGTGGATGGCGAAGCCCTCCACCACCGCATCACGCATTGCCGGAGCCTCCTCGCGGATGATCTGGCGGAAGCGGGCCAGCGTATGCGCCTCTTGATCGCGCCGGAAGGTGTACTCGAAGAACGTCGACAGCAGCCCTGCACCAAACAGCGTCCCACCCAGCTCGCCCAGCGGCAGGGCATGCAGCCACTGCCAACTTCTCAACTGTAGTGGGGACAGCCAGGCGTTGAGCATCATGAGGAGGATGCCGGCAAGCGTCAGGGAGACGGCCAGCAAGGCAGCTTTGAGCCGACGGAGGCGGTGGTGGAGAGAAGGAATGCTATCGGACATTACATTATTAATTTTAGCACTTTTATAATCCGGATAAAATATACTGGAACATAATTTCCTTTAGGTTGGACTTCCTGGATACTGGACAAGTTATACTGACTTGGAAGCGTGAGAAGGGTGCTCTGAAGTCGAGAAGATGCTCATCGCTCCTACAAGCAAAGCGCTAACGTAAATCGCCAACACAGTTGGCAATAGCCGATCTATCTGTCAAACGAGGAGTTGTAAAACAGTTGAACGATGATGGATACTACTGTCCGATTGATCTCAACGTTCCTTTTGTATTGACCGAAGGGCCTCCCGATTATAATTCGATTCCTTACTACTGGCGCCGCGTCTCGGGTGCAGGCTACTGCAAAGCCGCATACACGCCAATAATTGGTTCCCGAAGAAGTCTTAAAACATTTGGGAAACGGCCTGTCGCATTCGAGGCGCTACCTGAACCCGATAATCCGTTTGACCCCTGCGCGGTGCGGCTAGAGCTTAATGGTAGGAAGGCGGGATATGTGAACGCCGGTGCTGCGCCAAAAGTATATTCCATAGCACGATACTGGCAAATGCTAGGGAAGAAGTGTCTACTTCCTGGAATATTTTGGACAGACGCATATAAAGGATGTCGAGGATTTGATCTAAACTCCTGGGTAGCGCTTCCGACGGTTCAAGAGGTTAAAAATCACATTCCGGTGGATCTCATTATCCAAGAACTTGTCTCATGGTGGAAGAATGCCCCGCAAGATATACGCGATGACCTTGAAAAATCTTACTTCCATCTGTCTCACAAGGTTCATCGTCATCTCGTCGATAACCATCATCTCATTCCACACGTACCCTTAGAGGGAGCAGCTGAGGGGCCTTCGCCCTTGGTTGTCGACTGGGCGCTGGCCGAAATTCGCAGCATGCGCTACGAAGAGAAGGCAGCAAAACGAGCCTTGGAACGACAGCAGTTCGAGGCGGATGTTGTGGAAAGAGTTCGTGCAGGCATGAGCTATACGGCCACGGCTAGAGCTTTGGGCGTCAGCCCGCCAACGGTCTCGAAGATAGCAAAGAAACATGGAATCAAAAGCACCCGCAATGCTACTAACGCCTCTCAGATAGTCGAGCGGTGCCGCACCGCGTTGTCGCTTCAATCATCAGGCATGTCTGTTGCCGAAGTGGGTGAAGCAATGGGTGTCAGTGCTCGCTCGGCCGAGAAGTTGCTTGGAAACGGCAGGTTCTATGCGTCGCCCAGTGACTATCCGGAGCGGTTGCGCTTGGCGGAGCACCAACTTCATGGGCAACTAAAGCATGACCTAGAGGTATCTGAAGATAAAGAACGGCAGGCACGTCGTGATGCGGCTATTTTGGCGTATTTGAGAACAGAGAAACCGCAGAACTGAGGTTGACGCAGGACGTAGTAAACTGAGCAATACAAGCATCGTTACTAAGAAATTAGTAGTAAAAATGAATGACGTGAGCAAAGAAACAACCCCACTGGGTGATGGCGAGACGGACAATGAAGCCTCTCGCGAAGACGGTGAATCCGTCGATTCGACGATGGATGCCATAGAAGTGGAAAGGGGTGATGGTGTTCGAATGGCATTGCGAGAGATGCAAGAAGCAATCAATGACGAATCTCATCCTCAACATGAAGAAGCGTTGAGACAAAGCAAGAAACTTGCTGATGCCCTGAAGCCTGCTATGCAAGCACTCAATAAACGTGTGGCAGAGCAAATTTCACGAATTAGAGTGCCAGTAAGTTTTGATCCTAAAGTAACCACACAAACCGAATCATTCAAGAAAATCGTTGAATCAGCGTCTCTGGTGACAGATATAATTCCAAAAATTTATAGAGACGATGCATCAGTGTCCCCAAAGTCGGCCATCGTTTCACCACCTATTGAGTTTCAACATAGGCATAACTTTGAGGTGGCACTAGATGGCATCGCAGACGCTGTTCAGGAGCGCGATGAGCGGGCCGAGAGGCAGGTCGAAATGGCTGCTGCCCAGTTGGATGTACTGCAGACGATGGCCGCTAATCTACAACAACTCAACCAGAAAATGGAAAGTGTGGATCGGAGAATCGATGAGAGCAACAAAAGTGCAGGAAAGGCGTCCGCTTGGACAATCTGTATCGGAGCGTGGACTCTTGCTATCACGATTGTTGGCCTCATTGTAACAGTCGTTCGTGGTTAATCACACTCGAAACAAGAGGATCAACTTTTTAACGTATACTGGACGCTGGGAGGTTAAAGGAACTCCTTGCGTTGTGTAGAGCGTGGGCTGGCAACTTCGTTGGTTATGACACCAACCTGCCAGGATTTAGGCTCCCCGCCAATTGCGCTTAACAGGCTTCTCGGGCATGGTCGATGGCCTAAACAGCTTGGAGTCACTCGCCTCCGCAAACCAGCCAATCCAGCGGTCAACAAACTCTTGCGGGTCTGCTCGGTCAAGCTGCTCGAGGGGCCAAGCAAGTTGCGTGCTGCCAAACATTCCCTCGAACGCAATCGAGATCTCCTCTGGCTGTGCGGCGTATGGCACCATTCGTTGATGGTTACGCCAATTCATAAACGCAAGTTCAAACCATTCAAACCGTCCCTCCTGCAGCGCATCGCAGTACCATAGGGAATGTGAACGGCCAGGATAGTCATTGTGAGTCGAGATTTGCTGCAGTTCGATACTGGCACAAGCGATCACCTCAAATGGCCCGTTCCATCGCTCCGGCTGGATTATTCGCGGGCCCACAAACTCGAGACGCGCCGCGGCCAACGTCACGCTTGAGATCGTGATCTTGTCACCAAGATTCGTCTGCTCGTCCCGTTGCTCAGTCTTTGCGAGAGGTGCGTTATCGACGATCGTGTTCTGTACCGTCGCGCGGAGATGCTCGAATGACTGGCATGCGTATTGGAATAGTTCTTTGCGCCGTTCCAACAACGTCTTGCGCTGCTCATCTTCGGCGAACGCTTGCGAACGCAGTGCCGAATACTGTTGCGAGACTTGCTGTAGCTGTTGTACGCCAGGACTTGCAGGAGCGTCTGCGGCGTGGGCGAGTTGCTGCAGAACCCAATCGGCGGTGGGGCGTGCTTCGGCCGCTTTGTAGAGGCACTGTTCGACCATGACCTGTAGTCGCGGCACCTCGATGCTCATATCCGGTGGAGTGGTGTGAAGGTGCTGCTCTCGTAGCGCTTCGGCGGTCTGTCCCTGGAACGGCAGGTGGCCTTCTAGGAGTTCGTAGGCCATCACCCCAAAGGCATATATGTCGGTGGATGGCGTTGCCCGTTCATTCCGCCACTGCTCAGGGGAAGCGTACGGCGCGGTGAAGCTAAACTTACGCGTTGCAACAGATGTTGAGGCGTCTCGATAGCGGGCGATGCCAAAGTCGCATAGTTGCCAGACACCGTCCGTGTAGAGCACATTATCTGGCTTCAGGTCACGATGAACCAGGTCTGCTTGTTGAATCTCTTTCAGCCCGTGCGCAACATCAGAGAGGATGGCAATCTTCTCCTCGAGGCTCAGAACATTGTCCGTAATGTACTGGCGGAGAGAATACTCAGCGCGCGGCATGATCAGGACGTACATGCCCTCATGCTCACCACTGTCCAGTACGGGCACCACATGGGGCAAGTTCGTTGAGGCTCCGATCAGGAGCTCGCGCTGAGCGCCAGGCTTGATCGAGACGAACTTCGCCACTGCGCGCTCGACGCCGTCCCTCCACGCCTCTCGCACCGATCCATACCCACCAGCGCCGAGTTTGTCGCCGACTTCCCAAACGTGCTGCTCAAGCTTCACCGTCACCATGGCTGAATGTTACCTGAACAGTGATTGACGGTTCCACACAGGTACTGCATGTGTCGCACAATACCTACCAGATGGTGGAACGTATCGGTTTGCGGCTGTGTGTTAACTACTACCCCTGATCATCGAGAGGCGCGCCCATGGGCAGCAACTATGTGACATCGGGGGACTGGGGTCGCACTTGAGCGTGCCAGTGCAGATAGCGAAACATCCGACATTACTGCTTCTGTGGTCAGTTAAGGAATTGCGCAGTATTTGCGAAGACTGTGGTTAGATTGGCCGCGAACTCCAGTGCCGTCTTGGCTGTTTTCTGTGCTTGCTTCCATCGGCCGGCATTTGCATCCGATTCCAGATGGTCTGCTAGAGACTGCGCTTCCTCCACTTTCTCTTTCCACCGGGGGTCTGATTGCAATGATCGGCAATCCTGACGAAGAGCATCGATGAGCCTAAAGATGTCCTGACTATTCAATCCCGTATTCATCTGAGTCTGCATAGCACCACGTCCGGCTATCTGGATTGTTCCAGTTGGATTATTAACTATCTGCACATCTCCATTGATGATACTAGCGCCAGAAGACAGTTTTTGCCACTGTTGTTCGCTAAGATAAACCTTTGTTGGCGGACGCTTGAACACATCCCAGGATAAGAACTGGAGAAACCAGCCTATTCTGTCCGGATCGTAAGCTTTGAAAAATAATTGCTTGTCGAGCAAATCTTTGAGGATAACGTATCTTTGCGAAGTATTGTAGTCTTTAGGTTTCCAGAATCCGGATAGTTTGACTATGGTATGCTTTTGTTGTGACGCGATATAAACGGCTTCAATTAGTTCGCTCTGAACGCTGCGCTTTAGATCGTCTGGAAGCCTACCTAGATTTTCTCGCCTTTTTCCCCACAGATAAGAGAATACTGTGAGCAGTAGAAATGAGACCAGAACACAAATGACTCCAATTATAGCAATCCAGACGACCCTGTTTATTACAGGAATCGTAGAAATTTTTGGGAGATCGATGTTCACAGTTTACTCCTCTGATGTAATACTCTAAAATGAGCTCGTTGATCAGATGAACAACGAAACGGGAATCTGGGTGTTTGGTGACATTATCATTGTGGCGGAACTATTCTTGTGAATCTAGTGAATGCTCCTGTCGGACGAGGTCTCATCTTTAAAGGAGTTCCGCACCGAATCGAAACCCACAATCATGACTGTACTCGTCATCACGTTGAGTTCCTATCAGTTTGCTCAGTTGGTCTGTCACTGCGATTCGAGGACTAGCGATGTCCCCTAGATGTACTGATCGGGAGGGTTGGTTGAGGGGGTGTGATCTGAGTCTTTGAGGTGAGGAGAGCGCCTTGGGCTGGTTGAGTGGGGGTGTTGCAGTTCCCCGTCAGCCAGACACGAAAGGTGCTCTCCTCATGTCCCACGCTAACGCAGCCCTGACCCCGCGTGCTCGTCTGAAGGTCGCCCGCCTGGTGGTTGAGGAGGGCTGGCCCGTCAGCGAGGTTGCTGCCCGGTTCCAGTGCTCATGGCCCACCGTCAAGCGCTGGGCCGACAGGTACAGGGCCGGCCCAGCCCATGACCGACCCGCTCCAGCCGCCCACGCTCGTGCCCTCACCGCACACCCAAGGCAGTGGTCAAACGGATCGTCTCGCTGCGCATGCGCCTGCGTGAGGGCCCCGTCCAGCTCGCTGCCCGCACCGGGGTCGCGGCCTCGACCGTCCACCGCATCCTGCGGGCCGCCCACCTCAACCGCCTGTCGTACACCGACCGGGCCACCGGTCAGGTCGTGCGCCGCTACGAGCACCCCTACCCCGGATCCCTTGTCCACTCCCTTGTCCACGTCGACGTCAAGAAGATCGGCAACATCCCCGACGGTGGTGGATGGCGCTACGTCGGTGCGCGCCAGGGCGCGCGCAACCGCGCCTCCACCCCCGGCAAGGCCCGTAGCCCGGCCAGCCGCAGACCGGTGATGGGCTACGCCTGCGTGCACTCGGTCATTGATGACTACTCCCGCGTGGTCTACAGCGAGATCCACGACGATGAGAAGGCCGATACCGCCGTCGGAGTGCTCCAGCGCGCGGTGTCATGGTTCAGCGCCCGAGGAGTCAAGGTGGAGCGAGTCCTGTCCGACAACGGTTCTGCCTACCGCTCCCAGGCCAACGGCAAGATCGAGCGCTTCCACCGCACCCTGGCCGACGGCTGGGCCTACGCCCGCCACTACACCTGCGAGACCCAACGCCGCCAGGCCCTACCCGCATGGCTGCACCTCTACAATCACCACCGACCCCACACCGCCACCCAAGGCAACCCACCCATCACCCGCCTAACCAACCTCCCCGATCAGTACACCTAGATTAATGACAGCCAAGAAAGTACCTGTCTAACTATCGGCCAAAGCGCCTTACCGACTATGCCTAGGAACTGAATAACAAACGGGTACGTAATAGCAGTGGCTTTAACGAGCGCTAACAAGAACAGGAGTTCCAACAATAGTTTCCGTCGTGTCGTAGGATAGAGTTTGAGGGCCCATCTTGGCAGAATTTCTGAGTGGATGTCTTTAAGGATGTAGGTGCGATTCTTGCCGTTAAAGATTGCGGCATCAAATGTTCCCCATTTCGCTCGGCGTATAACTCGCTTTTTCAATTTGATTCGCTTGCTTGGGTCAGGTTCAGTCTCATCTATTTTTGCTAGTTCGTCGTCAATGAGCTCGTGATAGTTGTCGGCTAGTCGCATGCGTGCTTCTTCGAATGCATCCGCTCTAAAGTATCCGATTCTCACAATTTGGATGAATGTGTGGAATACTGCGTTCAACCCGAAAAGCATTGCGGCGATATACAGTACAATCGAGTAATGATTTCTTCCCGCTACTGCCAGAGTACACGCCGTGATAACAAACATAATAGTCGCTGTGGCGACCGCTTTGCGTACTCTAAATAGTGCTTGAGACAGAACGAGGTGCTCTTCACCAACCACCAAGAAACCAAGCAGCAGAGGTAATCCGAGGGTGCTGACGGATGATAAACTAATCCCGTGGTCGGATTCCTGTGCCTTAAGTATATTGACAGTGAGAGCATATATGCTACATATTAGCAAACCTAATGTCGGCACCAAAAATCGTGACCGTCTACTACTCATACTAAGGCGTACTTGCCAAGAGGTTGAGGCTCCCTTGTCTCCACTTGCTGACATGGCTTCACTGCCAACGGGCCAGGTTGCGGGTAAGCCACAATCGCGTAGATCAACATTCCTCCGGTTATAGAGGACTTCCAATTTCGGAGTTGTTTCATTCAGATTGATCAGTGATCCTTTACCGCTCTTTTGCCTGAGCTTGTCATCATGTTTCACGTAACCGTAGTGTGTTGACCAGTATTTTGACGGATTATTTTCAATTGATGACCGATAAATCGGAAAGTTATTTTCGCCTGAGAATATTGCTATACTATCCACGACCATACCCTTGGGACAGATAATTCGAGCGTGAGTTCCTTCGTCCTCAAGGCCAAATTGTGGCAGGGCGAGCATATACTCTGTCCCAGTAAACAGATTTGACATTTGCCAGATCTTTCGATGTGAGTTGTCTCCTCCTTTGAGGCGATCATGTCGAGTGAGTGTAATGGTTTCGACAGTGTTGCAAACTGTTTTTCTGTACCGAGTAGTGGTAGTAGAGTTTGATTCATCCTCACAACAGGGTATTGCCACAAATAAGGGAAACGTGCTTAGTGATCGGATATATGATTGAGTAAGATTAGAAAGTAATTTAGAACCAGGTTGTGCAACTATTTTTTTGTGGATCTCGGTCGGAAGTTGTAATGCTATAGATAACTGGAGACGGGTTGGATCTATATTACTTTCGAACTCATGTTTCTGCATAGATTCTACGAGCCAGTCAAGCAACTTGGGTACCCATAGTCTGGCTTCATTAAAGTCTACCTCGTATTCCGAAATGCCATGCAGAAGGCGCCCGACGAGGATTGCTGCGCCAAGGATACTGTTCTCATGCCGACGAGCAATGGTGATATGGTGGCTTCCGGTACTAGATGCACTGGCATTAAGTGTAGGCGTTTTAGCGAAGAATTTTATGCAAGGGAGATAACATATCCTACCGACTTGATCGTAGCGTAGGCGAATTTGATTAACTGTGGAGTAATCAATATCCATAGCTAGAGAGCGTTTCGCTGTCCTTTCGCTTTCAAATTCGATGGTCTCAATTTGGCGACGTATCCACGACCTTTGCTCGTAGAGGTAGTGATAGTAAAGGCAAGATTTTATGGTATCCTTACCTTCTCCTAGAAGGTCGGAGGTAAGTATCTGCAAAGAAATAGAGTCCATTGGTTGTGCTGCAATTCTCGCAAACTTGCTCGTGGATCCAGAAATCGTTTTGTTTGTTGTTTTAGAATGATAAAACAATAGCGCCCCTTCGAATGCGAGTTTAGGGGCGCTAATGAAGGAGAGGCTTCCTTGGCGATGGTTCTAACTTGCTAGTGGAGTCACCTCTTCGGATTGAGACTCATCGTTGTCGTCAATCGCGTCAAGCATTCTTTGTATCCGGTCATGGTATCCCGGATCATTCATTTCCTTCAGCACCTGACGATGATCGTCTAGTAATGCTGGTGATATGGGGTACACGGATGGCACGTTGACAACCAAGTCTGAGCTACTATTTGAAAGCCCATATGCCACATCGTGGGCTACTCGTCCTATAGCCCAATAGCGATTAGGTTCGGTTGCTTTCCGATATTTCTCTAACTTTTGTGCTGTTCTACGCTCGCGAGCCTCGGTAAAAAGTGACATAACTTTTGATCCCGTTATTCGTGAAGCTAGTGCTCCAATAGTGTGTTTTACACGTTCACGCAAAGTGTACGTACTTACTTCTTGGCTCGAAGGATGTGTTTCGCCAGTGGAGCCAAACTGGCTTGATTGTTGAGGAAATCGTTCACACATAACCCATCTATCATACCATAGATTGGCTATGTTTGCCGAACGATTAATCAACTCAGGCGATAAATTAAGGGATAGGTAACACCTTCATCCCCCAACGCCGTGGAGCGGTATTTATGTCGTCCTGCCAAATCACTCTGCAATCGATGCTTTTGCGACGATGATCAAATGGCAGCGACTGTGGCCTTGTAGTGCAGGCTGACGTGGTTATAGTAGGCATTCGGCGGAAGCGGAGTATGGCGGTCAAGAGCCTCCAGTAGGCAAGCAGTGCCCCTGTCTGGTGTGTGGTGACCTTGGTGCCCATATCCTTCCGCCTTTGCGCTACTGCTGATGGATGGTGCCCCGATGCGGCGTAGCGTTCAACGCCGTTCTGCCGCGGCTATGTGTGAACCTTGGGGGTGATGCAGACAATATACCGCTGTGGGTCGGTAGAAACAGTAGGCCACACTGAGTCTGTGACATTATCAGGCGGAAGGGGCTGGTGATGTCGCAACTTCGCAGGTCATCGGCAGTTTTGAGGTACTTCGCGTTGTAGGAGTGCACAACCGATTGTCACGCAATGGTAACGATGAAGATGGGGCGCAACCTCGTGAATGCTCTCCTCACCACTCCCACCCAAACCCACCAAACAGCCCGCCGTGCACGTCGCGCTGGGTGAGGGTAGCGCGCTGCTGGGCGTCCAGGCTGGTGCGGTTGTACTGGTTGGCTGCCTGGGGGCGGGCAAAGGGGCTTGCCCCGGTGAACTGCCAGATGCTGGACGGCACCTCCCCGACGAAGCGCACCTGGATGGTGGCCAGCAGTGAGCGGGCGTGGAAGGCCCGGCTGGCCAAGGAGATCGGCGTGGTGGGCGCCTCTCCTGGCACCGGCTCGGCTCGGAAGGCGAGGTCGTAGCGCGTCGCGTCGTGCATCGGCGTGCGCTTGCCGGTGGCCGGATCGATGTGCCAGAAGTGGTCATTCCACCCAGCCCCTTCGACGGGACGGCTGTTGACGCTGAACTCCCCGCCCGGCTGCGCCGTGACATGAGCTGGGTAGGAGCGGGAGATGGTGACGAAGTCCAGCTCGCCAGCCATGTTGGCCAGCCGGTAGTGCTCCACCGTGCCGCGCCACTGACGGTGCTCGACCACGATGAGCGTGGTGGTCTCCTCATAGACAATCCCACCGTGCATCTCCGGCACATCCAGCACCAAGGGTGCCTGAGCATAGCGCCCGGCCACCAGGCGACTGTGCAGCAGGCGCAGCCCGACGTCCTCCCGCGAGGCGATCGTCTCCATGCTGCACCCCAAGCGGCTCGCCATCGCCCGCCGCCGCTCCAGCAAGCTGCCACTACCCACCGTCTCAGGACTAAGCGCAAAGGCCGCCAGCAGCACACCCACCAGCGGCTCGTCCTGCTCACTCCCGCTCTCACTCAGGCTGTGGATGGCCGAGACGAAGCGATGGCGTAGCCGCTCAAAGGAGTCCTCCAAACTGCCCCGGAGCACCTCATCGACGATCGGGGCGCGTACCAGCCGCGCCGCCGTAAACCCACCGCGCTTACGCAACCATGCCAGCTCACGCAGCAATGAAGCTGCATCATCGGCATCGAGACGAGCGCGGGACATGAGCAAGCCTCCTGGGGGAGTAGGGGCAGGACGTGGCGAGAGGATGGGCAGAGATGACGTCGCTGGGGCAGGGCAGCGACGAGGTGACCGAGGTGCCAGTACCGGTGCTGGCTGAGACGCCTGCTGCGACGGGCCTGCCGAGAGCGGCGACTTGGGCGTCGGCAGACGGGACGGGCCGCAATCCAGCCTAGACCGAGCGGCCAGAACAAACCAGGAGATAGAGCCGGGGAGCCGAAGAACAGAGGCGAGGTGTCTGTGCCTGGCTTGGCGGACTGGCTCCTTGCCGCCGTCGCCGCACTACCGACCGCAGTAGGGCTGGCTCGTAGCGGCCTGTCCGTATCAGTGGCGGCGCGTGAAGCCCGCTTTTCCAACTTTCTTCCAACTTTGACGGCACTGCGGCGCGGCCTGCCTACCGTTCTCACCAACGCCACGAGCCCAGGGCCAGACCGGCAGAAAACGCTGGTCTGGCGCGGCTCGTGGCAGGTGGTATGGCCCGCTCTCCCCAGAGCGGTAGCACGGGCCGTCGGCACGAGATGACCAGCCCGGCTGGCCGTCTTCTCTCTTCTCTTCTCGAAAGGACTCCTCTCATGGCTTCTACCAATCTCAGTCTCTTCTCACCCCAGCGCACCCGGATGGGGGTGGTGCTGGGCAATGGCCAGGCCCGGGTGACCAGGCGGGAGATCGAGCAGGTCGCCGCCCAGGCAGAAGTAGCGGCCCAGGCCGAGCAGGCCCGGGCCTTCCTGACCTCCCAGGTACTGACCAATATCGCCACGCTGGTCACCCAGGCCGAGGCCCAGACCCGCATCGCCCCGGGCGGTGCTCAGTTCTACGAAGCGATCATCACGGGGTATGCCCTGGGGGCTGGGCAACGGATCGGGCAGTTGTAGCCAAGGACGACGGTGGAGCGCGCTCGCTCTGTGTGCAGTGAGGCCACTACTGGGGCCGTGTCAACACGATGAGGAGCGCCGTTCATAGCGCGAGCCCGCAGGTGACAGGTGGTGCGGAAGCACTCCTGAGCTACCGGACGGCAGACATACCCGCACTGGTCGCCCGGTGGTGAGTTCCTACCTTCGCACCTTCTTTCCTTCTCTCATTTCTTTCTCTTCTTCTCATCTCCGGAGGTTTCATCATGACGGTAATAGTTGGGATCCTGGCCCTCATTGGTCTGGCGGTGGTGGGCGCAATTGGCTGGGCGTTCGGCCATGGGGTGCGTGACGGATTGGCAGTGTGGCGGGAGGCACTACCTGGCGGGACGAGCCAGCCGGTGCCCGTCGGCGAGCCGCCGCTCTCGCTCTCTGCCGCGCTGCCGAGCAGCTACCAGGCTGGTCAGCTGGCCGGTGAGGTCGCAGCCAGCTGGCGCTCCGCACACCAGGCGGCCAGAGCGGCTGGAGCAGCAGGCGCACCGGCCAGCTCATCCTGGGCAGCCGCCCTGGCCTTGGGCAGTGAGCTGAGCCAGCAGCGTCAAGAGGCCGGCCGAGCCATGCAGGCAGCAATGGCCCAGGTGCTGCAGGACAACGAGCAGGCGGTGCGGGACGGGGCCAGTGGGGGGAGCGACGCCAGCAATGGCGGGAGTGGTGCCAGCAGCGGTGGCGGTGTCACTGACGAGAGCAGCGGCAACAACGCTAGTGGTGGCGGCGTGTCGCCTGATGCGAGAGCTGGCGTGACGGACAGTGGTGACAGCAACGGCACGGCAGAGGGTATGGCCCGTCCTACCTGGCCGGCTCACGCGCCCTCGCGTCGCCCGCCGCGGCCGCGTCCCAGGCGGTGCACGCAGCAGCGACCGGCTCGGGCGGACGAGCGGCAGTCGTGAGCGTCGGGATTGAGCGGGCTCTGGCGGCCTGCACTACCCACCCGTCGGACTGAGTGCGCGGCACGACAAGACGTCCGCAGGTCGCCCTGGCTGGTCGCGTTGACGAGTCTGGAACGTGCGGCAGCCGTGAGCGTTCGGCTCCATTCCTCATCCATATGCTGCATCGTTTTCGCCCGCTTGTTGCAAAAACTACAGCACCGACTTTCGTGGCCACTAAATGGCGCGTGTGTCCATTTTGTTTCCTGGGGTGGCACCACAGAAACGGCTCAAGAACAGCGCGTGTCGCGTCGCTTCGCAATCTGAATTGGGAAGCCTTGTAACATGTGAGTGTTCGTGGAATGTATGGGATAAGGGCAACTTGCTGCCGACGCGCGAAATAGCTGGCAGCGGGCTCGCCCGGAGCAA